>JAOAIL010000002.1:120580-185084 GCA_026414725.1 bacterium | reverse complement strand
ATCTATGTGTGCATAATGCCTCTTCTCTGTCTGGTATTCTATGTGAGATATGTTGATTGTTAACCCTCTCTCTTTCTCTTCCGGTGCCTTGTCTATCTCTTCATACTTGGTGAACTGTGCCTGCCCTTTCTTGCTTAATACAAGAGTTATAGCACTGGTGAGTGTCGTCTTCCCATGGTCTACATGCCCAATTGTACCTACGTTTACATGAGGCTTGCTCCTTATAAATTTCTCCTTAGCCATCTCTTCCCTCCTTTGTTATCTACATAAGCTGCTGATGGGAATCGAACCCATGACCCCGTCCTTACCAAGGACGTGCTCTACCTCTGAGCCACAGCAGCGATTAAGCGATTTATGAAAATATATATTATAACAAAAAATTTATTTATGTCAATAAAAAGAGCGGGAAACGGGATTCGAACCCGCGACTTCGACCTTGGCAAGGTCGCACTCTACCGCTGAGTTATTCCCGCATTCAGTAAAGATAATAGGCAAACTAAGTGTTTTATTATAACTTTTTTTAATCTTTATTGTCAATTTCACTTATTATTTTTAAAAAATCTTCAGGTACATCTGCCCTGAATTGACACCTTTCTTTTGTTGAGGGATGATAAAAAGATATTCTATAGGAATGTAGAGCGGTTCTCTTTATAATGTCAGACCTTACACCATATTTAGTATCTCCAATTATAGGATATCCTAAATGAGAAAGTGCAAGACGTATTTGATGTGTTCTTCCTGTGAGTGGTTTTATTTTTACAAGGGTTAAATCACCTAAATATTTTATGACTTCTATAATATTAACTGCCTTTTTTCCTTTAAGGTAATGAACCTTCATTTTTGTATAGTTATCCCTGTTATGAGAAACAGTAAATTCTACTTCTTTTTTCAAAGGGGAAAAATGTCCTTTTACGATAGCGAGATATTCTTTTTCTACAGTACGGTTTTTAAACTGAAGAACAAGGTTCTCCCAAGCATTGTCTGTTTTTGCAAAGACCATTACTCCTGATGTTTCTCTATCAAGTCGATGTACAACACCTGGTCTTAAAGAATTTTTGTTGGAAAGAGTTGTAATATTCAGAAGAAAATTCACCATAGTACCATTTCTAATTTTTTCTGTTGGATGTGTTATAATTCCTGCTGGTTTATTTACTACTATTATTTCATTATCAGAATAAATGATATCAATCGGATGTTTTTCTGGAATAATTTCATGTTCTTTGTATTGATTTAAAACATCCTCATTTATTAGAATTTCATCACCATTTCTTAGTAAATAGGAAGGTTTTACCTCTTTATTTGTTACAAGAATAAATCCTTCTTTTAAAAGCGATTTGACTTTTTCTCTCGGGATATTAAATCTATTTTTTATGTATATATCAATCCGTTCTTTATTGTTGCTATGATATATCAATTTTTTGTTCAAATTTTTTGAGAATTTTAGAAAATTTAACTTTTGACTTTTGATTTCTTTATTATATCGTTGGCTATAAAATTTCTCTGCATCTGGTTTGTACCTTCATATATCTGTGTTATTTTTGCATCACGGAACATCTTTTCTACAGGATATTCTTTCATATATCCATAACCACCAAATATCTGTATAGCATCTGTTGTTACCTTCATTGCTACATCAGAGGCAAATAATTTACACATTGCTGAATATCCAGAATAATCCTTATTTCCTGCATCAATAGTTCTCGCAGTTTGATAAATTAGTGCCCTCGCTGCTTCTATCTGTGTTGCCATATCCGCGAGTATATGTTGAACTGCCTGGAAAGAAATGATTGTCTGTCCGAATTGTTTCCTCTGTTTAGCATACTCAACGGATGCTTCAAATGCCCCTTGTGCTATTCCAAGTGCTTGAGCAGCAACACCTGGTCTGCTTGCGTCAAAATTTTTTAGAGTAATAATAAACCCCATGCCTTCCTTTCCAAGTAAATTATCAGCAGGGACTTTGCAATTCTCAAAAACAAGTTCTCTTGTAGCAGATGCACGTATACCTAATTTATTTTCTTTCTTTCCAAAAGTAAATCCTTCCATACCTTTTTCAACTATAAAAGCACTCAAACCACGAGGACCTTTTGTTTTATCTGTCGCGGCTATTACAACATATGTCTCTGCTTCTCCGCCATTGGTAATCCATTGTTTTGTACCATTAAGTATATAGAAATCACCTTCTTTCTTTGCTGTCGTAGAGAGGGTGGTTATATCACTACCTGCTTCGGATTCAGTAACACCGAAGGCAGCAATCTTTTCTCCTTTTGCAATAGGAGGTAAATACTTTTTTTTCTGTGCTTCATTGCCAAAAAGAAGTATGGGAAATGTTCCTAATGCTGTGCCTGCATATGCAAGAGCAATTCCTCCACATATTCTACTTAACTCTTCTATTACAAGACATAGTTCAAATACTCCAAATCCCATACCACCATATTCTTCAGGAATATAAACACCAAAAAGGTCTGCTTCAGCAAGTGTTTTAACTACATCCCATGGAAACTGTTCTTTTTCATCATATTCAGCTCTGACAGGTAGAATTTTTTCTTCTGCTATCCTTCTGGCAATTTCCTTTATCATCTTCTGTTCTTCTGTGAGAAAATAGTCCATTTACAATTCCCCCTTTTTTTTGTTAAATCTTTTTAATAACAAGTGTTATATTGTGTCCTCCAAAGCCAAATGAATTAGATAAAGCTATGTTGACATCTTTTTCAATAGATTTATTGGGAACATAGTTTAAATCACATTCAGGGTCAGGGAATTCATAGTTTATTGTGGGAGGGATAATACCTTCTTTTATTGTGAGGACAGAGGCGATAAATTCAACTGCTCCTGAGGCACCTAAAAGATGTCCTATCATTGATTTAATTGAACTTACAGGTATTTCATAAGCTCTTTTACCAAAAAGCATTTTTATTGCAGAGGTCTCACTTTTATCATTTAGAGGTGTAGAAGTTCCATGTGCATTGATATAGTCCACTTCTTCTGGTTTTATCCCTGAATTTTCAAGGGCATACTTCATAGATAGAAAAGCCCCTTTCCCTTCAGGGTCTGGAGCAGTTATATGATAAGCATCACAACTCATTCCAGCACCTATAAATTCAGCATAAATTTTGGGGGCATTTCTTGCGAGGGCATGTTCCATTGTTTCCAGAACAACAATACCTGCTCCTTCACCCATTACAAATCCATCTCTCTCTTTATCAAATGGTCTGGATGCCTTTTCCGGGTTTTCATTACGAGTGGAAAGAGCTTTCATAGAGCAAAAACCTGCAAGTCCTAATGGTGTAATGGCTGATTCTGTTCCGCCTGCAATTATAATGTCCGTTACACCGCTTCTTAAAAGATTAAGTGCAATTCCCAGTGCATGAGCACCAGAGGCACAAGCACTTACAGTAGCAAAATTAACTCCTTTTAATCCAAAATGTATTGCAACCTGTCCTGCTGCTATATCAGGAATAAGCATAGGTATAAGAAAAGGGGAAATCCGAGAAGGCCCATTTTTTAATAAAACTTCTTCTTGTTCTTCTATAACTTTTAATCCCCCTACTCCTGCTCCTATAATCACCCCTGTTCTTTCCTTTTCTTCTTCGGAAAAGACAATTCCACTATCCTGCACTGCTTCGATAGTTGCTTTAAGTGCAAACTGAACAAATTTATCCATTCTTCGCAGGTTTTTGGGATGGACTCCATCAACAGAAAAGTTTTTAATTTCAGCACCTATCTTTGTGGGGTACTCAGTGGTATCAAAACCACTTATAAGTCCTATTCCATTTTTCCCTGCTTTTAGATTTTCCCATGATGTTTTTACATCATTTCCAACCGGGGTAACTAACCCTATTCCTGTTATAACAACTCTTTTCATTTTTTATTTTTTTCAATATAGTCCACAGCATCTTTAACTGTTCTTATCTTTTCTGCATCTTCATCAGGTATATCTATGCCAAATTTCTCTTCCAATTCCATTACAAGTTCTACTGTGTCAAGTGAATCAGCACCAAGGTCATCAATGAAAGAAGCATTTTCTACGATTTCTCCAGCACTGATTCCTAACTTCTCTGATATTATCCCTCTTACTTTTTCAAAAATCTCACTTCTTTCCATCTTTCCTCCTTATGTTTTCTTAGTTGATATTAACTTTTTTACATCACCATCCCACCATCTATTCTGAAGACCTGACCCGTGATATAGTTTGCCTTATTAGAAGATAAGAAAAGAATCAGGTCGGCAACTTCCTCTGGGGTTCCAAATCTACCCAATGGTATCATTTCAAGCATTTTTGTTTTTATTTTTTCTGGAAGTTGCTCTGTCATCTTAGTTATTATATATCCTGGAGCAACTGCATTTACTCTCACTCCAAACCTTGCAAATTCTTTTGCACAGGTTTTTGTAAAAGAAATCAAAGCACCTTTTGATGCAGAATAATTCGCCTGTCCTATATTTCCTATCTGTCCTATTATAGAAGCAACATTTACAATACTTCCTGTCTTCTGAGAAAACATAAATTTTCCTATTATTTTACTGCATATAAAAGCACCTTTCAAGTTTATTTCAATAACACTATCCCATTCTTCTTCTGTCATACGAAGTATCAGGTTATCTTTAGTAATACCTGCATTATTTATAAGAATGTCTATTTTCCCCCATCTTTCAATAATTTTATCTGCGCTGTTTTGCACATCATCTTTTTTAGTTATATCAATCTTTGATGAGAGGAATTGTATACTTTTATCTGTAAGTATCTTTTCAAGAGAATTGTCTATAAAGATATCCCAGAGAGCGATCTTAGCTCCTTGCTCACCCAACTTTATTGCAAGAGCCCTTCCTATACCACCAAAAGCGCCTGTAATGACAGCAACTTTATCTTGGAACATATTCCTCCTTTTTCAAACAGTTAGACCTTTCAGTGTATTTTCCAGTGATGGTATATCTTCAACATTGAATACTACTGCACCAGGAATAATATTTTCTATTAATCTTTTTAGAACTGTCTTGGGTCCTACCTCAACAAAAACAATATCGTTCTCTTTACTCATATTTTCAATAATAGTAACCCATCTAACGGGAGAATAGACCTGATGTATCAGTCCTTCTTTTATTTCGGCACTATCTTTTGTCATTTTACCCGAAAAATTTAGATAAACAGGAATTTCAGGATTTTTAAATGTTATCTTTGTAATCTCTTTTGCAAGTAAGGAAGATGCCTCTTTCATAAATGGTGTATGAAATGGGCCACTTACATTCAATATAACTCCTTTAATTCTTTTTGTTTTTAAAAAGATATTGAGTTCCTCAATGTCTTTTTTCTTACCTCCTACAACAATCTGTGTTGATGAGTTTATATTAGCTATACTAATTCCATTAAAATCACTCAAAATGGATTCTACCTCTTTTAAAGGTAAACCTATAATTGCCATAAGCGTTCCTTCCACTTGCAATGATATTTCATCCATAATCTCTGCTCTTCGCTTTACAAGATAAAACCCCTCTTCTATACTGATGGTTTTTGAAGCTACAAGTGCAGAATATTCTCCTAAACTATGTCCTGCTACACTAACAGGAAAAACTTCTCTGTTTATAAGTGCATACCAGCAGACCATATTTATAGCAAAAACTGCTGGTTGACATAGCAAAGTTCTTGTTAGGTCTTCCATAGGTCCATTCATAATTTTTTCCAGAAGAGGTAGTGATGTTATATCTTCTCCTTTTTTAATAATATCTGCACAGGCAGGAATAGATTCTATAATGTCTTTTCCCATCCCTATATATTGCGATGCCTGCCCAGGAAAGACAACAGAGAATTTTTTTATTTTGTCCATTTTATAAGATTTGCTCCCCATGTAAGACCACCGCCAAAAGCCACTGTGACTAAAATATCTCCCTTCTTAAGTAATCCTTTTTTTGATGCTTCATCAAGAGCTACAGGTATACAGGCAGCGGACATATTGCCATATTTTTCAATATTTACATAAAATTTTTCAGGTGGCATACCCATACCTTTAGCAACACCATTTATAATACGAAGATTTGCTTGATGGGGTATAACAAGAGATATATCTTCCTTTCTTAAGTTGAATCTTTTAAGGAGTTTGTGTATTGCTTCGCACATTGTCTCTATTGCTATTTTGAAAAGAACTGCTCCTTCCATTTTCATAAAATGCATTCTTTTTTCAACCGTATCAAATGAAGCAGGTCTTGCTGAACCACCTGCAGGTGCGTTTAATATATCTCCGTAACTGCCATCGGAGGAGATGTAGGAGCCCATTATTCCTTTATCTTCGGATGCTTTAACTATAGCAGCTCCTGCTCCATCGCCTAACAATACACATGTACTTCTATCTGTATAATCTGTAAGGCGACTCATGCATTCTGAAGCAATAACAAGACCTGTTTTATAACTTCCTCCTGCTATTAGATTGCTTGCTATCTCCAATCCAAATATAAAACCAGAGCAGGCAGCAGAGATATCAAAGGCAGGAATATCTTTAATCCCTAATTTTGCCTGAATCAAACAGGCAGTTGAGGGAAAAAACTTATCAGGACTTATAGTAGCACAGATAATAAAATCAATATCATCAGGATAAATACCCGCATCTTTACATGCATCTTTTGCAGCTTCAGTTCCCATATCTGAAGAAGCCATATTTTTAGGACATATTCTTCTTTCTTTTATACCAGTTCTTGTAATAATCCATTCATCACTTGTATCAACCATCATTTCCATATCATTATTAGTAAGTATAAAAGAGGGTAAAAAAGAACCTGTCCCTGCAATTACTATATTTCCCATCGTATCTGCTCCATCTCTTTTTTAAGTTTCTCCATAAAACCTGCCAGAACAATCTTCTCCCCTAACTTTATTGCATTATATATAGCCCTTGGCGAGGACCTTCCATGACTGATAATAACAGGTCCGTTTACTCCAAGTAATAGTCCTCCACCATATTCTGCATAATCCGCTTTTTTTGCAAAATTTCTTAATATATTTTTAATCAGAAGTGTCCCAATTTTTCCTCTAATGTTTTTCTGTAATTCTTTCATTAATATGGTGCGAAAAGCCCTTGTTACTCCTTCAGAGACCTTCAATACTACATTACCCGTAAATCCATCTGTAATAATGACATCTGCTTTCTGTGTAAATATATTATGGCCTTCAATATTTCCTATAAAGTTTATCCGCTGGTTTCTTTGCATTAAAGTGAAACTTTCTCTTCTTAATTCATCACCCTTGGTTTCTTCTTCTCCTATATTTAAAAGGGCAATTCTCGGGTTTTTTATATCAAATACACACTCTGCATACAGTGCTCCCATAACTGCTGATTGGAGTAGATGCAGTGGTTTAGCTTTGATATTAGCACCACCATCAATAAATATAATTCCTCTTCCTGTGGTATCTGGCATAAAAAGGGCAATTGCAGGTCGGTCAATATTTTTTAATAATCCAAGTTCCGAAATACTATAAGAAACAAATGCAGCAGTGTTTCCTGCGCTTAGAGCACAATGAGCCTTCCCTTCTTTTACCAGCGAGATAGTTCTTACCATACTATTATCTCGCTCTTTAAGTAATTTAAGGTTTACTTTGTCATCCATTCTTATGTAGTTTTCACAGTGTTCAAGGATAACAAAGGGATATTTTTTAAGGTCTATCTTATCTTTTATCTGATTTTCATCACCAACAACAATAATTTTTATTCTATCTAAGGTAGAGAACATCTCACATGCCTTAATGACAGAAAATGGAGCATTATCTCCACCCATCCCATCAAGAGCAATGATAGTTTCTCTGGCAGTCATATCTTTTATTGTTCTTTTTTCTTTTTTTCTTTTATTTTTAGGACAGGAACTCCTTTGTAATATCCACATACATCACAGACAGTATGCGGTAGCTTAAAGGAGCCACAATTGGAACATACATTAAGAGAAGATATTTTTACTTTTCTATGTCCCCCTCTTCTTTTCCCTGTTCTACTATTTGAATGTCTTCTTTTAGGATTTGGCATTTTTTCTTCTCCTTTTAATAGTTAAATTTTTTCTTTAGTGCTTTAACGACTATTTCCGGAACCATTCCTGAAACATCTCCTTTTAAAAAAGCGATTTCTTTTACTATTGATGAACTTATAAAAAAGAATTCTTCTCCGGGCATAATAAATACAGTTTCTATATTTCTGTCAAGTTTCCTGTTAGCCAGAACCATTTGAAACTCATATTCAAAATCAGAGACAGCTCTCAATCCTCTTATTATTATATTAACTTTTCTTCTCTTAATATAGTCAACCAGAAGTCCTTTAAAACTATCTACCTCAATCCGTTTATTTTCTTGATAAACTGCCTTTATAAAATTCACACGTTCTTCTGCTGTAAATAAAAGATTCTTTCTCGAATAATCAGATACAGCAATAATTATCTTATCAACAAAAGTAAGAGCCCTTTTAATTACATCAATATGTCCATTTGTTATAGGGTCAAAACTTCCTGGATAAACTGCTATTTTGTCTTTCATTGTTTTATAACTTCTGAGTTATTACTTCTTCTTATGTATGATACAATACTTTTTCCATAAGTTTTTTCTTTATAGACAGTAAACCCTTTTATTTCTGGTAATAAATTCTTTCTATTATGTTCAATTAGTATAATCCCATCATCATCTAATACCTGTAATTCCATTATTTTATTTAAAATCTGTATAATCTTTCCTGATGGATAGTCATAAGGTGGGTCAGCAATTATCAAATCAAATTTCTCATCAAGAAATTCCTCAATAGAGTGTTCTACCTTCCCTTTCCTTATGGTACAGAGTTCTGAAATACCTAAATGTTCAATGTTCCTTTTTATACAGTTTATTGCTTCTCTGTCTTCTTCTAAAAAAATAACTTCTTTAGCACCATGACTTATTGCTTCAATTCCTAATGCCCCTGTACCGGCAAAAATTTCAAGAACACGCTTTTCAACTATCCATCCTCTCAAAGAGTCAAATATGGCTTCCCTGACAATATCTTTTGTTGCTCTTAATCTTTTTGTTCTCTCAGGGAAAAATAATTTTCTCCCTTTTAGATATCCGCTAATTACCCTCATACTTTAAACTTATGTGGCTTCCATCTATGCCAGTCAATAATAATAGAAGAAGCGATAAAGATAGAAGAATAAGTTCCTATTATAAATCCTACCAGTAATGAAAAGGCAAAAGTATGAAGTGTTTCTCCTCCGAGAATAAAAAGGAGGATGACTACAAATAATGTGGTAAGAACCGTAAGGACTGTTCTGCTCAGTGTTTCATTTATACTATTATTGAATAAGGTTAAATAATCATCACTTCTTGTTTTCCTTATATTTTCTCTTATCCTGTCAAATATGATTACCGTATCATTGACTGAATAACCTGCTATTGTAAGTAATGCAGCGATTACAGATGTATCTATCTGTTTTTTGGTAAGAGCAAGTATTGCAAGTACAAAGAGTATATCGTGAAAAATAGCAAGAGTGGCACCTACTGCAAATCTAAATTCAAATCTGACAGTAATATAAAATAAAATTCCTATCAATCCAATAAGAAATGCATATATCGCTTTTTTCCTGATAGATATACTCATAGATGGGGAAACTGATGATTTCCCTTTCACTGAAAAGGTATTATTTTCTGCCCAATAAGTTTTCATTGCTTCAACTATTTTATCAGAAGTATTCGGTCCACTCTTTATTATAAATTCTTTTCCATCAGTACCTAACGCCTGTACAGAATAACTTCCTATATTAAGTCCTTTTATTCTATCCCTTATTTCAGAAGTATTTACACTGTTTTTAAATTCTATATTGAGCATATCTCCACCAACAAAATCCACTCCAAAATTATCTTTTCCTCTTATTCCAAAAACAATCATACCCCAGATTATCACCGTAAGTGAAAAGAGATATGCAAATTTTCTTTTACCTATAAAGTTAAATTTAGTATTTTTAATAAATTCCATTATATCCTCACCTTTTCTATCTTCCTTGTTAACATTACCCAGTCCACAATACTTTTAGTAACAAAGACGGCAGTGAAAAGGTTGGCTACTATACCTATGCTCAATGTAAGTCCAAATCCTTTCACAGGACCTTCGCCGAGGAAAAAAAGGATAAGGCCAACTATAAGAGTAGTGATATTAGAATCAATTATAGCAGCCCATGCTCTTTTATAACCGGCATCAAGACTTGCTTTAGGACTTTTTCCTGTTTTAATTTCTTCCCTTATTCGTTCAAATATGATAATATTTGCATCCACTGCCATACCACAGGTAAGTGCAATACCTGCTATCCCTGGGAGTGTTAAAACGCCCTTAAGCAATGAAAGAACACCGAGCAGTATAAGGATGTTTAATGCAAGTGCAAAGTCAGCGAGAAGTCCAAATATAGCATAATAAATGAGCATAAATACAAGGACTAATATTCCTCCATAGATAGCGGCGCGGAACCCTTGAATAATATTTTCCCTGCCGAGAGTTGGACCAACCACTTCTTTATAAATCATATCCATCTTTGCAGGTAAAGCACCAGCCCTAAGTACTATGGCGAGAGTTCTTGCTTCTTCTGTAGAAAATTTCCCTGTTATTTGTGCTTTACCTCCTGGTATTCGTTCGTGTATTACAGGTGCAGACCGTACAACACCATCTAAAACTATTGCAAGTTGTTTATTTATATTTCTTGCGGTCACTTCCTCAAAAATTGCAGCGCCTTCTTTATTCAGTACAAGATTGACATCAGGAAATCCAGAACTATCATACCCCATATATGCATCTTCAATATATTTACCAGTAAGTTCCGGTTCTGCTTTAACAAGCAATGGGCGTGTATCTCTATAAATTCCTCTTTCATCTCTTTCTTTATAGTAAAGCAATTGATATCCATCAGGTACATTTCCTTCAAGGGCTTTTTTAATTAGTTCTGGTTCATCTGATACAAGTTTAAACTCAAGGAGTGCGGTCTGTCCTATTATTTCTATAGCTTTATCAGGGTTCTGAACACCGGGCAGGTCTATTACTATTCTTTTCATTCCCTGTTTTTGAATTACAGGTTCTGTAACTCCTAAGGCATCTATTCTATTTCTGATTACTTCAAGCGCTCTATCTGCAAGGTCTGAAATGGTTTTTTCATCCTGCGCTGTTTCTGTTACTTCCAGAACGACATGTACCCCACCCTGCAGGTCCAATCCTTTTCTGATTTTTTTATCAGGTGGATATATCTGATAGATACATATCCCTATAACTGCTGCTATCAATAAAAACCGAAAATAATATTGTTTTAGCATTTTTTATAAACCTCATCAGGATTAAAAACTTTATGCCCTGTATTTATAAAATCCTCTTTCTTATCATTCAATTTTCTAAAAAAACAGGAATAATATCCTTCATGACAGGCACCACATCTCTGTTTTACAATAAAAAGTAAAGTATCATTATCACAGTCAATATACATTTCTTTTACCTCTTGGATATTTCCTGACTCTTCACCTTTTAACCA
Source organism: bacterium (assembly GCA_026414725.1). Classification (NCBI taxonomy): domain Bacteria; species bacterium. The sequence continues at coordinate 173,594 of JAOAIL010000002.1, read as the reverse complement.
GAGTTTTTTTCTACTTCTACTGTAATAATGCATTTTTCCTGTCTCAAGTGTTTTAGATAATGCATCTGAATTCATATAGGCAAGCATAATAACCTCTTTTGTATCCGATTGTACAATTACAGGAACTAAACCTTTTTCATCAAACTTTACTTGTGTTAAAATTTTATCAATATCCATAACCTACAAATATACTATAAAAGTATCTCTATGTCAAAAAACAGAACAAAAAATGATACTATAAAAGATAAAATAATACAAGTGGTTTCTGAAATACCATTTGGTAAAACGATTTCCTATTCCTATCTTGCAGAAAGAGTAGGAATGAAAGGAAAGGTTAGATATGTCTCTAAATTTTTAAAACAAAATCCATATCCTATTGCAATTCCCTGTCACAGGGTGATAAAAAAAGATGGAAGATATGGTAACTATTTACTTGGAGAGGAGTTCAAAAAATATCTTATTGAATGGGAGAGAAAACTTATTGAACGTCAATAATGATATTGTCTATAAGACGGACAGAAGGTAATTTTATTGCTCCTATTACAATAACCTTCCCTTCTATTGTTTCTACAGGTGAAAGGTCTTCTATACTTAATATCTCAAGGTATTGTATTTCTACATCTCTATATTTTGTTATAATGCTTTTTCCTTTATTTAATAGGATAGAAGTATCCCTTATGCCTTCTTTTAATACCATCTCTTCTATTTTTTTTAGGGTTTCATAGAGAGAAAGTGCTTCTTTTCGTTTATCTCCGATAAATATATTTCTTGAACTTGCTGCAAGTCCATCGTTTTCTCTTATCGTAGGACATCCTATAATTTCAACAGGTATATTCAGGTCCTCTACCATTTTTCTTATTATAATTAACTGCTGTGCATCCTTCCATCCAAAATATGCCTTATCCGGTTGTAGTATATTAAATAACTTACAGACCACAGTACAGACACCCTTGAAATGTCCCGGTCTTAATTTCCCTTCCAAGATATCTGATAGTCCTTTTACTTCAACAAATGTTTCTACCCTCTCTTTATACATATCCTTAATAGATGGGACAAAGGCAATGTCAACCTTTTCTTTTTTTAAAAGTTCAATATCTCTATTTATATCCCTCGGATATCTGTTATAATCTACTGGGTCATTAAATTGAATAGGATTTACAAAGATACTTACTACAGTAAAATCACATTCTGATATAGATGTTCTTATAAGTGATATATGTCCATTATGGAGTGCCCCCATTGTTGGGACAAAACCAATAATTCCTCTTCTTCTTGCTACTTTTATCTCTTTTCTTACATCATCTATTTTTTCTATTATTTTCATTTTTCTGATATCCTTTTGTATATCTCATATATACTTTCTCCTGTTTCAGGATCTTTCATATAAGGTGCTATTTCGTAAAATGGCAGTATAACAAAATATCTTTTTTTATATTTTGGATGTGGTACAGTGAAATTTTTACTTTTAATGATTTTATTCCCATAAAAAATTATATCAAGGTCTATTATTCTTTCATCCCCAGATTTATGAGGAAATTCTCTGCCCATATCTCTTTCAATATTCTGTAAAACTATCAGAAGGTTTTTAGATTCAAGGGAGGTTTCTCCTTCGATTACACCATTTAAAAAAAAACCACCGTATGCACCTTCTTCAGGAGGTGTTATAAGAAATGGTGATATCTTTTTTATAGTGATATATTTTTCCATCTTTTTTAGGGCTTTTAGAATATTTTTCTCTCTATTACCTTTATTGCTTCCTATTGCTATATATACCTTTACCATTTTATTCTAAAAATAGTTTTAATAGAGATTGACCTTTAAATTTCTTTCTGAAGCGAATTTTATCGTAATTTTCAGATATAAAGAAGAAAGGAACCCAGCAGTTTTTCAATTCAATGTCAGGTGAAATAAATCCATCAAATATAAATAATGCTCTACAGTTTCTCTTCTTATATTCCTGCACCACATACATAATAACTTCACGGTCAATCCATTCAAATTTTTTCAACCATGCAGAATAATTACTTTTCTTATCCACTGTGCTATTAATCCAGACAAAAGAATTATCAGGCAATTCTGTTATATTATCAATCCTTTTAAATCCTAAAAATTCAGGTAAATATAGGTAATCTTCTTCGCAAGAAAAATAAAAAAGTTCTTTTTTTAATGTCTCCTTCAGATTAGGTGCTTTTTTATATTTCCCCATACCCCACAACCATAAAAGATTTGCCTGCATTTCACCGAGGTCTTGTCTTACCTTATTTACGGGATGGTTTTCAAGTATATAATTAAAAGATATTATAAGGTCTTTTATCTCTTTATTTTTATAACAATTTAAGATGGCTTCCTTCCCTTTCATATTATCTGGAGGTGGAACTTTCTCGTCTGGAAAGTTCTTTTGAAATATAATGATGGGATTTCTGTTTCTTATAAAAAACTTAAATTTCTGTTTATTTTCTGAAACAGCATTGAGCAATTCTTCTATCTCTTTTTCTGAAATAGTTATATTTTCTTCTATTACTTTGCCTTCTGACTGAGCCATAAATCTACTCAAGAAAAGGGTTATACCTTCAGGAGATGTAATGTCCTGCCAGCCCCTTATAAATGCTTCCCCCGGAAAGTTTTTTTCTTCATCAAAAAGGTTATAATATCCCCTTTCAAGTGTTTCACCAAGAAAAAGATATCCCCATTTCCCTGAAGAGATAATAGAATCAAAATGTTCTTTTTTAGCATAGGAAAAAAGAGAGGTGTCTTTAAATTTTTTTTTGAACATTTCTCCATAGCCATTAAGAGAAATAAAATAATATTTCATTTAAGTCCTTCAAAAAGTTTGTCAAGGTTTTTTAACAATTGCTTAACGTCAAAGATATCTTCGAGCTCTGCATCTGTCAGATATTTCTTTATCTCCGGAGATGCCTTTATAACCCTGACAAAATCATCTTTTTTCTCTATTGTTTCAAATGCCTTCTTTTGGACAATCTCATATGCTTTCTCTCTCGGTAGTCCTTTCATTGCGAGAGAGTTAAGTAATCTTTGAGAAAAGAAAACCCTGCCCGTAAGATAAAGATTTTTTTCTATATTTGTTTCAGATATATCCAGTCCTGAAATAACTTTATTGAGCAGTGCAAGGATATAATCTAAAAGGGTAAGTGATTCAGGGAATAAAATTCTCTCAGCAGAAGAGTGGCTTATATCTCTCTCATACCAGAGTGCAACATTCTCTAATGCAGCATTTACGTTTTTCTTTATTACACGTGATAATCCGCATATTCTTTCACATAGGATTGGATTTCGTTTATGTGGCATAGCAGATGACCCCTTCTGCCCTTTCCCAAAAGGTTCTGCTGCTTCTCCAACCTCTGTCTGTTGCATCAGCCGTATCTGTAATGCAACTTTTTCGCAGGAAGATGCTACGACACCAAGAATACTTAGGAAATAACCATGTCTATCTCTTGAGATAATCTGAGTTGAAAACTTTTCCTGTTTTAAAGATAGTTTTTCACATACATATTCTTCCACTCGCGGGTCTATATTTGAGAATGTCCCTACTGCTCCAGAAAGTTTTCCTACACTTATTTCCTCTATTGCTCTCTCCATCCGCTCATAATTTCTTACAAACTCATAATACCATCCAGCAAGCTTAAAACCTAATGTTATGGGTTCTGCATGAACTCCATGAGTTCTACCCATCATTACAACATCTTTAAAGGCAATTGCTTTATCTCTAAGCGCATTTATTAGTATTTCAATATCTTTCAGTATAATTTCACCGGATTCTCTCAAAAGTAAAGCAAGAGAAGTATCCAGAATATCAGAAGAGGTGAGTCCGTAATGAATATACCTGCCGTTTTCTCCTACAGTACTGCTTACCTGTTCTACAAATGCAATCATATCATGGTTGGTTACCTTTTCTATTTCCTGTATTCTTTCTACATCAATTCTCGCTTTTTGTTTTATATCATTAACTGCTTCTTCAGGTATAACACCTATCCTGTTCCATCCCTCCAGTGCGGCTATTTCTACATCTAACCATTTCCTGAACTTATTTTCCTCACTCCATATCTCTGCCATTTCCTTTCTTGTATATCTCGGTATCATATCACCCTCCTTATCTTTTCTGTTATTTCACTGACTATTTTTTCTCCTTCCCCTTCAATTTTAATCCATATCCCATCTTCTTTTTTAAACCATGTTAATTGTCTTTTTGCCAAATTTTTTGTTTTTTTCTTTATAAGTTCTTTTAACTCATTTATATTGTATCTACCATCAAGATATTCCATAATTTCCTTATAACCTATAGGTGCTTTCTTTTTCAGATATTCCTCATAACCCTTTATCTTTAGTTCTTCTACTTCTCTAACCCAGCCATTTTCAAACATCCTTTCTACCCGCTTTTCTATTATATTATACATCTCGACTCTATCTCTTGTCAGTATATAATAATATGTGTGAATATTTTCTGGAAGTGGAGAGGTCTTTTCTTTCTGTAAAGAACTCATAGTCCTTCCTGTAAGTTGATATACCTCCAGTGCCCGTCTTATCCTTTTCCTATCATTAGGATGGAGCACTTTCACGAGTGAAGGGTCAATTTTTTGAAGCATATGATATAGTTTTTCTGTTGGTTCTCTTTCAAGATTATTTCTTATGTCTCTCTGTTTCTCTTTCATCTCGTCAGGAATATAAAAAATACCTTTCAGTAAACTTCTTAAGTATAGACCGCTACCACCTACTACTATGGGTATTCTACCTTTTTTCAATATCTCATCTATTTTTTCTGTTGCTAGTTTTATGAACTGATATACATCAAAATCATCATATATAGAGAGAAAGTCAATTAAATGATGAGACACTTTTTCTCTCATCCATAAAGGAACTTTATCTGTCCCTATATTTATTTCTCTGTAAAACTGCATACTATCTGCAGATATAATTTCTCCGTTTAGTTTTAGGGCAAGATTATATGCGATGGATGATTTCCCAATACCAGTAGGTCCACCTATTACTATCAGCAATGTTTTTGCTTTAATAAGCATACCCATAATATAATTAAGATACCATATCAAATGTTATATTAGAAAAAGGAGAAGGAGTTATGTCGGAAAGAAAAATAATTGAGTTATTGGAAGAATATGGACAGGGGCATATTATACATCATATCGGACTGCTTAATGAAAAAGAGAAAGATATTTTTATTCAAAATCTCAATACTATGAATTTTAAACTTGTCTTTCAGTTATATGAAGAATTTTCAAAAGAAAAAGAAGAAAAAAAATATAGAGAAATTAAGCCACATCCTATAATAGACATTAAACTTTATGAGAGTGAAAAAGAGGGGATACTGCCAGTAGGAGAAGAGAGTATTAGAAATGGTGAAACAGCAGTGATGATTGTAGCGGGAGGACAGGGTTCACGACTTGGTTATCCTTATCCAAAAGGGATGTACCCTATCTCTCCTATCAAGAATAAGTCCCTGTTTCAGATATTTTCTGAGAAGTTGCTTATGCTTTCCATGAAATATAATGTAAAAATTCCGTTGCTTATAATGACAAATCCTGAAACTTATGGTCTTATACAGGAATTTTTCAGAGAAAATAAATTTTTTGGTCTTGATGGGAAAAACGTTTACTTTTTCAATCAGGATATCCTGCCTTCTTTAACACCTGATAGAAAACTTATAATAAAGGATAAAACTTCTATATTTGCAAATCCAGATGGACATGGTGGTTCGCTTAAAGCAGTATATCAATCAGGATTTATAGAGAGAATGGAAAAACAGGGGGTAAAGAGAATTTTTTACTGTCATATAGATAATCCTCTGGTGAATGTTAATGACCCTGTTTTTCTTGGATGGCATATAAAACAGGGTGCAGAGTTTTCACTTAAAGTAGTGAAAAAAAGGAATCCTGAAGAAAAGGTAGGACATTTTGTTATGGCTGATGGTAAACCACGAATTATTGAATATATAGAATTTCCTGATGAATTAAGAAATCAGAAAGATATTAATGGCAACCTTATATTCTGGGCAGGAAGTATTGGAATACACTTCATAGAGACATCTTTTATTAGAAAACTCAACCTGGGTGGTTTTATCCTGCCCTATCACAGACAGATAAAAAAAGCAAAGATAGGTAATGAAGAAAAAGAGATATGGAAGTTTGAAACATTTGTTTTTGATGCGATCCCCTTTGCAAATAAGGTATGTTGTGTAGAAACACTTAGAGAAGATGAGTTTGCTCCTCTTAAAAATAAAGAGGGTGAGGATTCCCCAGAAGAAGTAAAAAAAGCGATGTTGAACTTTTACAGAAAGAAATTGCAAGAAACAGGAATAAAAGTATCTCCTGATGTGAATGTGGAAATAAGTTCCTTATGTGATATAGATACTATAAAAGAAAAAATCAAGTGTAAAGAAATTACCGAAGATAGATATATAGAATAATTTAAAAGAATTTTATATTCTTCCCTCTCTTTGTTTCTACTTTGATCATAATAGATATGCAATTGCAGATTATGTATCCTGCATAGTATAATACTTAAAACAATAGGGGCAGTGGCTCAATGGGAGAGCGTCCGCTTCGCATGCGGAAGGTTGCCGGTTCAAGTCCGGTCTGCTCCACTTTGCATAATAGGAGTTAAAATGAACCACTGGCTGGTAATAGGTATCAAAAAAAACTGGATAACTGCCCTTTCCCAACCTGTACCTATATGGGGATTGAAACAACAGTATACTCTTCCATTTCAATCTGTGAAAGAAGGAGATAATTTATGGTTGTATGTTACCTCTCCCGTTAAGGGAATAATTGGAATCGGTAAGGTAAAAGATAGATATGTTGATACAAAAACTCTTATATGGCCTGAAGAATTAGAGAAAAAGTATGTAGTTTGGCCTTTGCGTTTTAGAATTCATATATTGAAAATATTGCCTATTGAAGAATGGGAAAGGAGTTCTATACGGATTAATGATTTTAATCTCTTCTGGCAACAAGGATTCCAGAATGTACCTTCCAATTTACTACCAGAATTATTAAAACGTGCAGAGAAAGTATTTGGTTCTTTTGAATCTTTATATGAGGGATCTTCTATCATACAAACTCCAGAGATGGTTCCATCAATAGGAATAAAAGAATCTGATTCTAAAACTGTACCTGTGGTAACAACACCTATTGTTTCCCCTCATCTAGAATTACAGAACTACCTTGCTGAGGTAGGAAAACTACAAAATTATTATTCTGAATTAGAGTATCCATTAGAACTTGAATTAGAAAGAAAGAGTATTGATGTTGTATGGAAGAGAGAAATTAATGGTGCCCCTACTTTTGCTTTTGAAATAGAATTTTCAAATAACATAGAAAAAGCAGTAGAAAGGTTGAAATTTGCTTTTAGAAAATGGAATTCACGCCCCAGAATAATAATTCCAGAAACAGCTCTTTCCAGGTTACATAATATCCTTTCTAATTCTGAAAGGGATTTCAGTACACAGTTCCGCAATTACAGGCCGGAACAGATTAAAGAATTACTTAACAAAAAACGAGATTTGAAAGCGATGGAACAGGATTTGGGCCTTTATTAAGAAATGAAAACCGTACTACTTACAAATGATGATGGGGTTTACTCAGAGGGGTTGAAGGTTCTCTGGAAATATCTGAAGACGAGATACAATGTATATGTTGTTGTTCCTGAAACAGAAAAAAGTGCTATCGCCCATGCTATTAATCTTTTTGTACCACTCAAAATAAAAAAGGTAGCAGTAGAAAAAGGATATAAGGGGTGGATAGTAAATGGAACTCCTGTTGATTGTGTTAAAATTGGAGTGAGTTCAATACTGAAGAAAAAGCCAGATATGGTGGTGTCTGGTATAAATCCTCAGTCAAATATGGGAATGGATATACTCTATTCAGGTACTGTTTCTGCTGCTGCAGAGGGTGCTATATTAGGTATCCCCTCTTTTGCTGTTTCTCTTGATTGTGGAAAAAGTTACTGTTTTGATACAGCGGCAAAGATGGCATTAAAAATAATAAAGGACATGGAAGATATTAAAATTCCACCGGATACAATTATTAATATCAATGTTCCTGATAGACCTCTTTCAAAAATAAAGGGTATATGTGTTACTTATCAGAGTAAAGCAAGATATGAGGAAGAGTATGAGGAACGCAAGGACCCCCGTGGTAATTCATATTACTGGCTTAAAGGTATATTTAGAAGATTAGATAATGAAAAAGAAAGTGATGTAGAAAAAGTTAAGGAAGGATATGTATCTGTGACTCCTTTACATCTTGATTTGACCAATTACAGATTTTTTTTATATCTACAGAAAAGTTTGAAGATATCTCTTTAAAAGAGTATAATTAAAACCTAAGTTCTAAAAAAGGAGAGGATATGTCTGTAACATATAAACCACATAAACTGAAGAAAAAGAGAAAAGTGGGGTTTTTGGCAAGGATGCGTACGAAAAGCGGTAGAAAGGTTATAAATAACAGGAGGAGAAAAGGAAGAGCACGACTTGCATGCGAATAAAAAGAAAAATACTTCTCCTGAAAGAAAAAAGTAAACATTACAAAACGTCATGGTTTAAAATCTGTATACTTCCTTTAGAACACTATAAAATAGGATTTCTTACAAGTAGTAAAATAGGCAAAGCATCACAGAGAAATTATACCAAGCGGATTATAAGAGAATTCTGGCGAAAACAGTTTAAAAAAGGGGATTATTTATTTATTCTATATAAAGTTATTAATAGAAAAGAGATAGGGGCTTTTCTTACAGAACTTGAAAGAGTGGCGAAGAAAATAAAATGCGACAGATATTAATCTTTTTTATAAAGGGTTATAAAATTTTTATTGCAACATTTTTGGGAAGAAGATGTAGATTTTATCCAAGTTGCTCTGCCTTTACAATAGAAGCGATAGAAAAATTTGGTGCTGTAAAAGGAACTGTTTTAGGTATAAAAAGAATATTGAAATGCCATCCTTTTAATGAAGGGGGATATGACCCTGTGGAGAGATATGGATAAGATAAGAGAAGAAGTTCGGCTAATTATTGCTGTTGCTCTTGCACTCATTATAATTATTGTTTTCGGGAGAATAAAAGCACCACGGCAAGAAACTTCTCAAAACCCAGTACCACAATCAACAATATCAGTTAAAGAAACACCTTCAGAAAGAGATGTTTTATTGCCGACACCCTCTGAAAAAACAGGAGAGGAGAAGATATATGAAGATTCTCTTTACATCATAAAATATACTCTTAATGGCGGAATAATCAATAATATCGGTATTAAGAAATATAGAAAAGAGAAAGAAAAAGCTCTTACCATTTTTGATGGGACAGATATTTTACTCTTATCTTCTCTTGATGAACCAGATGATGCATATCAACCATATTCTTCAACCATATCAGAAAACACATTGTGTTTTCAATCTTTTAAAGAAGATGTCCTGATAGAAAAGATTATAAATGTTCCTTCCGAACTTCATACTTTCAGGACTACAATAAATATCTCTAACAAAGGGAAGGATACAAAATATCTTAAAAATTATATACTCTCAACAGGTACATTTAATATCTCTACTCCATATATGAAAACTCGTACTGATAGAGAATATACACCACCTGAAATTCTCATAAAGGATAATGGAAAAGTTCAAAAGATTAATATCGCAAGAATTAAGAAAAGTTCTGTATATGAAAATACTGAGTGGATTGCATTGAAACAGAGATATGGACTACTTTTTATCAAACCATTGCACCCTCAGAAATGTTTTATATCTATCTCAACAGATAATTTCATAAGAACTGGTTTTCTTTATGATAATTTGGAAGTGCTTTCAGGAGAGACAAAAAATATAGGACTTTCCATTTATGCAGGTCCTTCTGACTATTTTGTGGCTAAAAATGAAGTAAAAGAAAAGGAAATATTCGGAACAGGTTTTTTCTCATTAATGGGAAGGTTTTTATTTACTATCCTTTCTTATATACACCGCGTTATTCCTAACTGGGGTTGGGCTATAATAATTCTTACATTGATTATAAAAATTGTATTCTTCCCGCTTACTCAAAAAAGTTTAAGGTCAATGAAGGCACTTCAGAAGTTAAGACCATATCTTCAGGATATCCAGAAAAAATATAAAGATAATCCTCAGCAGATGCAGAAAGAACTTATGAATCTTTACAGAGAATATAAGATAAATCCTTTTGGGGGATGCCTTCCTATGTTTGTACAATTTCCCATATTTATTGGTTTCTTTATAGCCCTGCGGAATTCTGTATTTTTAAGAGGAGCGCCGTTTATCCTCTGGATAAAAGACCTATCTGTACCTGATACCATCATAAAAATATCTGGTTTCCCATTAAATCTTTTACCTTTAATAATGGCTGCTACTTCATTCTATCAACAGAAACTTACACCACAAGAGCCATCACAGAAAGCACTTACTTATATGATGCCTGTTATGTTCCTGGTGCTATTTTATAACTTTTCATCAGGACTTCTTCTATACTGGACGACTATGAATTTAGCAGGAGTTATAGAACAGTATTATGTGCATAAGAAATAAGTCAAAAGTATAAAGTTATATAAAACCTAATTTCTCTAAAAGTTGTTTTGCTGCTAACATTCCTGCTTCTTTCTTATTCCCTGCAATACCTTTACCTACGTATTTTTTCCCTTTTATTTTAACCTTCACTGTATATACCTTTTTATGTGGAGGTCCCTTCTCTGATATAAGTTCATATATCGGTTCTGTTTTAAAATTTCTTCTTGCAATAGAAGATAGGATATTTTTATAATTCTGTATCGGTTCTATTTTTTTATTGAGTATGAATTTCTTTACAAACGTTTCTGCTTTCTTCCATCCGCTGTCAATATATATCGCACCTATAATTGCTTCAATAAAGTTATCTAATGAAGGGATTCCGGATGTTCTGTGCTGTATAAACCTTTGTAGTTTTATATTCTCTCCAGTATTATGTAGATATTTCTTATTCACATATGCCGCTTTGAGGTCTGTTAAAAAGGATTCAGGTGCAGATGGAAATTCTTTAAAAAGATGTATTCCTACAATGGCATCAAGTACAATATCTCCTAAAAATTCAAGCCGTTCATAAGATATATTATTTTCACAGGAAGGATGTGTAAGAGCTTCCTCTACAAGATGTTTCCTTTTAAATCTATATTCTATAACGGCTTCCAGTTCCTCTATTTTTTTCTGCATATGGATAATCCTGTAATAAGAACAGACAGAACAAATAATGGAATATCTCTGAAACTTGAGTATAATGTTTTACCCTGTACTACTGGTATATTCTGGATGATAACTCCATCTATGAATAAGTAACTACCACTTCTACTTAAAATATTTTCAACAGACCCATTCTTAGAAATAATTCCGCTTATACCTGTAAGTGAACTCTGAATAAAATATCTTCCTGTTTCTACTGCTCTGATGGGATTGTGTATAAAATGTTGATAAGGACCTGTAGAGATTTTAGACCATCCATCATTTGTAATCACAACAAATAATTCTGCTTCATTTTCAGTGAGTGTAGCAGTAATATAAGGAAATATATTCTCAAAACATATCAAAACGCCTATCTTTCTATCTCTAAAAGATAAAGGTACTAATTCACTGCCTTGTTTGATATATGGGATATATCCAGCCATTTTTTCAAATATTCTGGTTATTACTTTCATCCTGCCACCAGGGATAAATTCTCCATAGGGGACAAGATGTGTTTTATTATATATCTGTATATTTTCTCCTTCAATAAGTAAAGCAGAGTTAAATATCTCTTTATCATTTCCTGTAAAAGTTCCGAGTATAATTCCCACATTATATTTTTTCGTAATTTTTTTCAGGTCATTAATAATATCTATATTCTGGATAATAATATCGGGATATATACCTTCAGGCCAGACAATGACATCCACCTTTTCTTTTTTTAAATATTCAATAGTCATTGTCTTCGCTTTTTCAATATCTTTTTCTGGATTTCTATGGAAACTATCTATATTTGGCTGTACAACCATTACTTTTAAGGTTTCTCCTTTGTTTTTTGTAGAGAGAGATTGTGGAAAATGTGAGAAAAATAAGGTTACAAAAATGATAACAGAGATAGACCATGATACAAAGTGGCGTTTTTGGAAGGAATAAAATATTGTAAAATTGCCTGAGATAACTATAAAAGAAAGTCCATATATGCCAAATATACCTGCTAATTTGATTAGATATGAATTATTCCATTGAGAAAGTCCGGCAAGAAGCCATGGAAAGCCAGTTAAAAGATAGGAAATAATAATCTCTAAAAAGAACCAGAGAGCCCCTGCAGTAAATATTCTTCCTGTTGCAGGTAATACAAAAATAAGATAAAGGAAAAGCCCCCAGTATATAGAAAGATATAGAGCAAGGAAAAGATACACAGGACCTGCTAATTTATATAACCAGAAAAAAGAGATGGAGTAAAAGGTGAATCCGCCAATAAGTCCGATTAAAAAATTTTTACTATCTTTTTCTCTACTCGCTATCAAAAGTGGAATTAGAGAAAAGAATGCTATTTGCCATAGATTGAAAGGGGGGAAAGCAAAAATAAACAAAATGCCACTTGTTAAACTGAGTATTAAACGGAGAGAAAACCCGGTGCTTTTGTTTTTCAATCTCTCTTTATCCTGTTATTCTCTACAAGTTCTATTATTTTAAGATTCCATCCCTTCTTTAATTCTTCTTCATTGACAAAAGATACAGCAAGTATAATAATCTCATCTTCTTTTTCAAAATATCTTGCAGAAGGGCCATTAAGGCAAATAATTCCAGAGCCACTTTCTCCTTCTATTGTGTAGGTTGAAATTCTTGCTCCATTGTTTATATTAAGGACATATACCATTTCCCCAGGGAGTATTCCTGAAGTATTAAGAATATCTTTATCAATAGTAATACTTCCCTCATAATAGATATTTTTATCTGTTACTTTTCCACCTTTTATTTTACATCTACACATACATCTAAACATTATTTCTCCTTTTTATTTTCATATTTTTTTACCATTTTATTCGCTATCCTGTCAAATCTGTAATTCTATAAAACTTTTTCACAAGCATACTTCTCTCAAAGTGATTTACTACTGGTTTATAATAAGGCAGATTAAATTTTATGGGGTCATGTAACATATAAGAAGGAATGTTTTTAAGTTCAGGTAAATATTTTTTTATAAATATAGCATCAGGGTCAAATTTTTGAGCCTGAATGATAGGATTAAATATTCTTAATGGTTTTGGGTCAGGCCCAACTGAGGCGCTCCACTGCCAGTTACCAACATTTACAACTTCATCATAATCCAGGAGGTATTCCATAAAAAATTTCTCACCAATTCTCCAGTCCACCATTAAATCTTTTGTCAGGAAATTGGCAACAATCATCCTTGAACGGTTATGCATCCACCCTTCCTTTTTAAATTGAATTATAGATGCATCTATAATGGGATATCCTGTTTTAGCATCCATAAAAGCATTTATAAGTTTTTCATCATTCTGCCATTTTATATTTCTTCTTTTTTCCTGAAACTCTAAATTATTAAAATCCTGAAAATTTATTTTTATATGGTACCAGAATTCTCGCCATGCCAGTTCTTTAATAAACTGGCAGTTTTCACCTGTCTTTTTTAAGATATTTCTGTATATCCTTCTGAGAGAAAGTGTCCCAAACCTTATATAAGGAGAGAGTTTAGATGTCCCATCTAAATCAATTCTATTTCTGGTATTTTCGTAATCAGTAAAATTGAATATTTCTAATTTTTTAAATCCAGATTTTACATTCCAGTAAGTGTTATTATTGAATTTTAAGTTAGATATACAGTTATAAATATCAGGTTCTTTTATTAAAGGTGTTTTTATAATTACAGGCGCGGAGGAAATAACAGTATTAAGAATATTCTTCCATTTTTCATAGAATTTTGAATAAACTTTTGTATAAGGAATCTCGTTTATTGAAGAAAGGAAATTATCAGAAACTGGATGGAAGGAAATGCCTTTTTTCTTACTAAAAATCTCTACTTCTTTTTCAATCTTTTCCCCCGACCATGAAAATGCCTTGTTGGTAAATATACCATCAGGTTTATATCTGGATATAATATAATCAAAGATATTTACTGGAGAGTCATAATAACAGAAAAGATTACCTCCCCTGCTTCTTATTATCTCTGATAAATTTTTCAAACAACCTATAATAAATCCCAATCTACTATCATATGCCTTAAATTTTTCAAGTAGTTCAGGAGTGAATATAAATACAGGGATTACTTCTTTAGATTGTTTACAACATTCAAGAAATGCTTTGTTATCTTCAATACGCAAATCTCTCTTAAACCAGTATATAGCCCTTTTATACATTTAATTCTTCAGGATAGGGATGGAGATATTTCTGATAAAGAAGATATTCATTTCCAAATCTGTAAACAAAACTTTTTAGCAGTTCAGTTATTACATTCAGTGGTAATCTACCTTTAATATATCTTTCTATTAAACTGTGCAGATGTTTTTTTTCTTCTGGGTTTAAATTTTTTGAAATATATCCAGTTATATGCATCAGGGTATTGATATGTCTTTTAGGAGATGGCTTTCTCAAAAAACTTTCATAAAATTTCTGTCTGTATCTGATAATTTTTTCTTCAAATGGTATACTATTATCTGCTACAATCTGTCCAATCTCTTTCAAATATCTCTGGCTGTATGTCATAAGGAGATATTTATATCTTGTATGAAAATCAACCAGATTTTTTGGGGTTGGATTGTTAAGTAATGCTCTTAATTCAGCAAATGCAAAAATCCTTATGAGGAAGTGTTCTCTTATACTTTCATCCCTTAGTCTGTTTTCATCTTCAACAGGCAGGTAATAAAAATGGTTTTTAATTTTTTCTGCAAAAAATCCGGATGTTTTACCTATAAAGGAATTATTTCTATATAATCTGGCTGACCCCACACCGCAGGAAGGTGATTTTGCTTTCAGAATAAATCCATCAATTTCTTTTAAAGAATTTATAACTTTTTGACTGTATTCTGTAATTATATCTGTTAAATCTTTTCCTGTTTCGGTCTGAATTAGTTTCTTGAGACCATCTATCTCTATAATAGAAACTCTTTTTCTCGGTACTCCAAGTCCTGTGTCAACTTCAGGACAGAAGTCAATAAAGTCAACAAATTCTTTTAATCTATTCACAAAATTATTATTAACCCTCTCTCCATTATATCTCACTGGCTCAGAAAAACACCTACTTAAAACAATTTTAGGTTTTTGCATAACATTATAATTTTACTACGAAAGGAAAGAATATACTATAAACTGTAAACTATGTGCCCGGAATATTGTGTTAAGGATGTGCCCGAAATATACCAAAATGGCTCCGGCGGTAGGATTCGAACCTACAGCCTTGCGGTTAACAGCCGCTTGCTCCACCGTTGAGCTACGCCGGAATTATTTTTATTATACCACAAAATAGTTATTTTTTACAGGTTGAACAGGAACTTGCTGAACAACTGGAACATGAAGAAGAACTGCTACCTGTACTGCTAGCAACACCTGTCTTTTCTTCTCTTTCTCTTCTTTTATAATTCTCACTTCTGTATTCTGTTGTGTAAAAACCAGGTCCCTTAAATATTACTCCTCCACCCAGTCCAATAAGACGTTTTACTTTACCCTTGCATTCCGGACATTTTGATACCGGTTGTTCTGTCATTTTCTGGAATTTTTCAAATTTATATCCGCATTTTGTGCATTCATATTCATAGGTTGGCATACTACCCTCCTTCTTTTAGAATATAAAATATACCCTGAAAGTGGAAGATGGTCAAGATTTGTTATAGATGTTTAAACTCCTTTTAAAGAGAGTTTTATCTCATTGAGGTCATCATAAGTAAATCCATTCCATCTACAGGGTAGTATTGTATTGTTTTGAAAAAGTGGTTCTTCAAGATTGAAAGGGGAACATTTCTTTGCTTCTTCAAACATTTTTGTCCCAGGGACAGGAGAATATTCAGCAATTTTTGGCATTGCCCCTGTATCAAGAACAAATTTTATTGTGTTTATAACATCTTCTTTTTTCTGGAATGGTAGTCCAGCCATAATATATACACCTATATTTTCTGGTTTAAATCCCGCACAGTGAAGATTCTTTACTGCCTTTACAAAATCTTTAGAAGAGACCTTACCTCCTGATATTACTTGGAAATTCTCATTAGAGGTTTCCAAGCCCAGCCGTAGAGTATGGAACCCTGCTTTTTTCATGAGGTCTGCCATTTCCATGTCAATATATCGGGGATGTAGTGCGTTAGGAGTATGAATGCGAAATATATTTCCTGAATTTATAAGGAGGGTGAGTAATTTTTTAACATTTTCTGTGTTTACAAGGAAAGCGTCATCAAATATAGTTATATTTTTTACATTATATTTTTCATACCAGATGAGTAATTGCTGGAAAACTTTTTCTGGATTAAAGCAAATGAAGGATGAAAATAGTTTATGGGAAGCACAATAGGTACATCTAAACGGACATCCGATAGTAGAAATTAGTGGTAGAAAATTCACTTTTAGTAGTAAATTGAGTTCTATCTCATAATGATCAGGAGTAATAGGATTGCTGAATATTTTAACTTTTTTATTAAGTATATTACTTAAAATAGTATCATTATCAGGCGCTTCATTTGAGATAACAACATCTGCTCCTGAAAATTTTTTTGCATGTTCAGGAAGGAGTTTTGCATATGTCCCTCCAAGAATTATTTTTGTTTCAGGGAAAATTTTTCTGAGTACTTCAATGGTTTTAAATATTCCTGGATACCAATAGGTCATTTTAGAGGTTATGAAGATTGCTTCTAATTTTTCTGGTAACTTTTCCAGTTCTTTTATAAATATCTCTTCAGGGATACCATATCTTTTATATCGCCTTGGAATATCTTTTAGTATTTTGGGGCGCTCTATTTCTTGATATGGAAGGTTCCCCTCCCCTGTTTTTTTTCGCTTCACTCCAAAGTAGTTTGTATCATAATTTACATCAAGCAGGTCAATAAATTTTACTTCAAATCCCTGTTTTTTAAGTAGTGCTCCTATATGAAGTAATCCGAGAGACATCATCCACATATCATATGCAGCAAAGTCATATATCCATGGATTTATTAGAAGAATCATAGATATAATGAGTAAAAACTTAAAATCATTATTGATACATTTTTCTATTTATTGTTTAATGTTTCTAAAATGGAAGGTCTTCACCCTCTTTTTCTTTTTTGTTTTTTTTCTCTGTTTTTAATGAGTTTATAGATTTTTTAGCACTATTTTCTATAAGAGATGTTGATTGAAATGCAATAGGAATACCAATCTCTTCTAATCGTTTCATAATAGCAAGGTTAATTCTTTCTTTAACAGCAAGGTATTCTTTATAGTCAGTGCCTTTTATGAAATAGGTTACTGTAATTTCTAAACTGTAATTACCAAAGTTAGAAAAGTTTACAATAATGTTTTCAGTTTCAACATTAGCATCACTCCGAATGATTGTTCTTATTGATGAAACGACTTCTTTTATTTGTTCTGTAGTTGTATTATAAGGTATACCTATGGTTTGAAATACTTTCACTTTTTCTCTTTTTGAAAGGTTTTCTATCATAGAATTAGCAATAGTTTTGTTAGGTATGGAAACGAGAGTTGCTTCAAGTGTTCTTATACGGGTTGAACGAAATCCAATTTCTTCTACAGTTCCCTGAAAGTCCCCTATTTTTACTATGTCCCCTATTCCGAATGGTTTGTCAGCAAATATGGCAACAGAACCAAAAAAATTAGAAAGGGTGTCCTGTAAAGCTAGTGCAACAGCAAGACCTCCTATACCAAGTCCTGCAAGTAAACTGGATATATTATATCCAGCGAGTTGTAATATCCAGAGTAGGAGCAAGATAGTTATAACAATTTTCACGGACTTGCTTATAAAAGGAATCATCTGCTCGTCAAGTTTTGATTCGTTTCTACTGACAATTTTAGTAAGGGATTGTATACCAATATCAACAATTCTGAATAGAAACCAGAGAAAAATAAATGCCAGTATAACCTTAAGGAAGTTCATTACAAAACCGTTTATATCTGGCTGTGTAGGTAATGGAAGTACTGCAATAGTAGACGAGATACCGGCAAGTAAGAAGAGAAATCCTAATGGTCTGCTCAATGCTTCAATAAACAGATGGTCTAAATCGGGTCGGGTTCTTTTGAAAAATGGAATAAGATGTTTCTCAAAGATATGGTCTGATAGTTTTTTAAGAAAAAAACCTGAAAAAATAAAAATCACAGACATTAATATCTGCAATAAGGTAATTCCTATAATTTTTTTCTGTATCCATACAGGGAGTTGTAATGAAATGTTTGTAATATTTTGTCCATAAAATAATATAGAGAATTTATTCATAATGATAGATTATAAAACAGATACTAAATATAGACAAGTTATAACAATGTTTCCTGAAGGAAATCAGATGTTTTTTCTATAACTGTTTTTTCTGAATACTCAGTTGTAAATGTGTGTCCTCCTTCTGCAATTATAACAAACCGTGGCATAATTGCTCTATTGTGTAATTTTTCAAAATAAGAGAATGCATGGTCAATAGGTACTGTAGAATCGTCCTTCGTATGTATAATAAGTGCATTCCCAGAGTATAGTTCTGTCATCTCAAGTGGCTTTATATGTTTTATTGATTCAAAAAAACCTTTTCCTAGGTAATGTCCCATTCCAGGTGGATATATCTTCCCTTGTGTTTTTAACTTTTTTACCAGTGCTCTTGTAAGGATTCTTTTATTAATCAATTCAGGGTATGCTAATGGAGACCACAATACCAATGCCCTTGTTTTATAATCTGTCGCTACATAACTTGCTGTGATAGCACCCATTGATAGTCCTATAATACCAATCCTCCTTTCATCAAATGTTTTATCATTCATAATGTATTTTATTGCATTCTTGCCATCTTGTATTTCTGTGAATAATGTCATGTTTTCAAATTTCCCCTCGCTATCTCCGGAACCCATAAAATCAAATCGTAACGCAGCAATATTTTTAGAAGTAAGATATCGTGCTATTTTTGTGAATAGAAAGTGTGTCTCTGCTTTATGTCCTGTAAATCCGTGGAACATTATTACTACAGGATATGGTTTTTCCCCTTTATCAGGTATATGTAGAACTCCAAAAAGTTTATATCTACCACTTTTGAAATTTATGGCTTTTTCCATAACATCTCTAGTTCATTTAGTACATCTTCAACACTTATAGATTTCAGACAGATTTTATCATTACATAATTTTCTCTTTGCTGGAATACAGGGACTACAAGCAATATTACTGTATATTATTCTAACATTTTTACCTGAAGGAGACCATATATATGGAGAAGTGGGCCCGAAGATAACAACCGATGGAATATCTGCAGCAGAAAATAGGTGCGAGATACCAGAGTCATTACCAATATAAAAAGATGTCTTTTCTACATAAGATAATACTTTCTCTATATTTTCAGATTCCACTATATTGGAGGAAGGGATGTTGTTATACCAGAACTCCCGCTGTTCTTTTTCAGCATATCCCAAAAGAATAAGACCTCTTATGTTGATAGATAACTTCTTATATACTTCTAAAAATTTGTCCTTTCCCCAGTTTTTATAAGGGCTACCACTTCCTGGATGAATAATAAAAAATTCTTTTTCAGATAAGGGATTTACCTTTAGTAAAGGTAATTCCGATATGGTAATGTTGAGGTTCTTAATAGGTTCAAGTAAGTACTTTATTATGTGTTGTTTTATCTTTTCAGGAGTGACTGGATGAAAGAATATTCTCCCTTTGAATATATCCTTAAGAGTTTTTGAAAAAACTTCTTTTTCATCTGTATAAGATATAATAATGTCAAACTGTTTAAGAAAATTAATAAGATTTGTTTCTTTTTCTCCTGAAAAGAGAGGAAGCAAAAAAGTACTATCAACAGAGATAAAACCATCAATATTCATATGTTTCAAACAGAGTTTTTTATAACGGTTATTGGATGCTATAATAACTAAATATCTATTATTTTTGAGTGATTGTATAACAGGTAAAGTTGTTATAATATCTCCTAATCCACCGTATCTTATTATAAGAACTTTTTCCATTTTTAGACATATGTTTTATAATGTTATATTAACAGAAAAGAGGTTAGAATGAAAAGAGAAAGAATAGATTTCATAAGAGAAATTATAAAAAACGATTTAAAAGAAGGTAGATATAAAAAGGTAAATACAAGATTTCCTCCTGAACCTAATGGTTATCTACATATAGGGCATGCAAAAGCAATATGTCTAAATTTTGAAATTGCAAAAGAATATGGGGGTAAGTGTAATCTTAGATTTGATGATACTAATCCTACAAAGGAAGAGGAGGAATATGTAAATGCAATAAAAGAAGATATCAAGTGGCTTGGATATGACTGGGAAGATAGAGAATATTATGCATCTGACTATTTTGAAAAACTTTATGATATGGCAATAGAATTGATAAAAAAAGATAAGGCATATGTGTGTGAATTAACCCCTGACCAAATAAGAGAATACAGGGGAACACTGACAGAACCAGGGAAAGAAAGTCCTTATAGAAACCGTCCTGTAGAAGAAAATCTAAGATTATTCAAAGAAATGCGAGAAGGTAAATATCCGGATGGTTCAATGGTTTTAAGAGCAAAAATAGATATGTCTTCTCCAAATCTTAATATGAGAGACCCTGTTATGTACAGAATTATGCATGTGAATCATCATAGAACAAAAGATAAATGGTGTATATATCCTACCTACGACTGGGCACATGGACAGAGTGATTCACTTGAAGGAATTACACATTCCATATGTACACTGGAGTTTCAAGACCACAGGCCTTTATATGACTGGTTTATAGAACAGTTAGGAATACATCATCCAAGACAGATAGAATTTGCACGCCTTAACCTTACCTATACAGTAATGAGCAAGAGGATGCTTCTTGAACTGGTCACGGATGGTTATGTTAGTGGATGGAATGACCCAAGAATGCCGACACTTTCAGGGATGAGAAGAAGGGGGTATCCACCTTCAGCGATAAGGAAGTTCTGTAGCAGTATAGGAGTAGCAAAAACAGAAAGTGTTGTAGATATAGAACTTTTAGAACATTTTGTCCGGGAAGAACTTAATAGAATAGCAATAAGAAGAATGGCTGTTTTAAATCCACTGAAAGTTGTAATAGTGAATTATCCAGAGGATAGAACAGAAGAAGTTGAAGCAATAAATAATCCTGAAGATGCTTCTGCTGGAACAAGAAAAATCCCTTTTTCAAAGGTAATATACATTGAAAAAGATGATTTTATGGAAGAACCAGTACCTAAGTTTTATCGGCTCTCTCCTGGAAGAGAAATTCGTCTTAGATATGCGTATTTTATAAAGTGCGTGAATGTAATAAAAGATAAGAATGGGGATATTATTGAGATTCACTGTACCTATGATCCTTCTACAAAAGGAGGTAATGCCCCTGATGGAAGAAAGATAAAGGCAACATTACACTGGGTATCCCAAAAGAACTGTATAGATGGAGAGATAAGGCTATATGAACGACTTTTCATTAAAGAAAACCCTCTGGATGTTCCTGAAGGGAGTAGTTTTAAAGTGAATCTTAACCCTGATTCTTTGAAGGTATTAAAGCACTGTAAATTAGAACCATCACTTAGAGATGTTAAAACTGGAGATATATTTCAGTTTGAACGACTCGGATATTTCTGTGTTGACCCTGATACACAACCTGCCTATCCAATTTTTAATAGAACAGTAACACTTAAAGATGAATGGGAAAAAGTGAAAAAGAAGATAAAATGAATTTTTGTATAGGAACAGAGAGATTATTTAAGCATAAACATTGCTATTGTAAAGTATATTCCTGTGCCCATAATATCAGCGAGTGTTGTAATTAAAGGGGCGCTTGCTGTTGCAGGGTCCTGTCTGAATTTAGTGAATATAAATGGTAAAGTCATCCCCATTAAACATCCTGCTACGACATTTAGAATCATTGCTGTAACAACAATTTTACAGATATCAAAACCACCCCTTATTATTCCCATGAAAGATATACCAAATCCCATTGTCAGTCCAAGAAGTAGAGCAATGAAAATTTCTTTCCCGAACATTTTAAGCCAATCTTTCATTTTTATTTTTCCGAGAGCCATTGACCGTATTACCAGAGTTGCTGATTGACTTCCTGCATTCCCTGCTGTATCTACAAGTACAGGTAGAAAAGTTACGAGGACAACATATTTTGCAATCATCTCGTTAAATCTATTTATGATGCTTCCTGTAAATAAATCCATAAACAATAAGAAAGCAAGCCATGTTATCCTGCTTCTATAAAGATTTTTAACAGGTGTTCCTAAAAGGTCTGTTATCATTTCAACACCTGCTGTTTCCGGAGTTATAGCAAACATTTTAGTAACATCTTCTGTATGTTCTTGCTCAACAACATTTAATACATCATCAACAGTAACTATTCCAAGTAAAATCCCATCTTTGTCAGTGACCGGTAAAACAATCAGGTCATATTTCCTCATTAAGTTTGCTGCTTCTTCCTGGTCTTTATTAACTTCAATTGCTACAAAATGAAAGTCCATTAGATTGCTTATTGGCTCATTTGGTTCTGAAAGAATCAACGTGCTTAAGAAGACATCATCAAGCAACTTTCCTTTTTCGTCAATTACATAAACTACGTTGATTGTTTCAGCTTCTTTACCAAATTTCCTTATATGCTGTAATGCTTTTTCTACTGTCCATGTCTGTTTTATTGCCACATAGTCAGGGGTCATTAACCTTCCAACACTGTCTTCAGGATAACCTAAAAGTTGCATCGCTTCTTTTCTCTCCTCAGGAGGAAGAAGATTAAGAAGCCGTTTTGTTACTTTTGCTGGTAGTTCTTCAAATATATCGGTTCTATCATCAGGGGGAAGTTCAAGGAATATCTCTTTTATATGGTCATTACTCATCTGCCTTAGTAATTTTTTCTGTTCACCGGAGTCAAGTTCACTGAAAACATCTGCTGCAAGGTCACGGGGGAGAAGGCGAAAAATAATAATACCCTCATCTTCACTAACATTGTGTATAAGGTCTGCTATATCCTGGGCTGTCCATTCAGAAAGAATATCTTTAAGGATTCTCCAGTTTTTAGTCTCAATAAGTTCTTTTATTTCCGGGCTTAATAATTCGCGCAACATAATATCAATTTTACCACTTACAGGTTTGATTGTCTATCTTTTATGTGGAAGGATTAAGAAAAAATTATATATCTCCGTAGCCAAATTTTCTAAATATATCAGGTCTTTCTCTCCAGTGCTCTATAACCTTTACCCATAATTCAAGATATACTTTTTTCCCTGTTATAATTTCTATTTCTTTTCTTGATGTTTGACCTATTTCTTTCAGTTTAGAACCATTTTTACCGATAATTATGTGTTTGAGATTCTCTCTATCAACAATAATATTTGCTTTTATGACTATCATATCTTTATTTTTGTTCCCCTGTTTCATATCTTCCACCTCTACGGCTATTGATTGAGGAACTTCTTGGTATGTTTTATTAACTGCTTTTTCCCTTATTATTTCAGCGATTGTGTACTGCAATGGTATATTGGTTTCCATATCTTCAGGGAATAATTTCTCTCCTTCAGGAAGATGAGAGAAAATACATCTACGTAAGGCATCTATATTTTTGTTTTTTAAGGCAGAAACAGGAACTATATCAAGAAATTCATATTTTTCATTACTATCCCTGATAAGAGGTAATAACATTTCTTTATGTGGTAACAGGTCTATTTTATTTATTACAAGAATACTTTTTTTGTTAAATTTATTTAACACTTCCATTATTCTTTCATCTTCTTTTCCCCATCCACGAGATTCTATTACTGGCATAACTATGTCTGATTCTTCAATAGAATTAATTATAGTTTTTTGCATCGTCCTGCCGAGTTCATTATGGACCTCTTCAAAACCCGGAGTATCAAGGATAGCAATCTGTCCTTCTTCAGAATTGTATATTCCTAACACCCGTATTCTCGTAATGGCAGGTCTTGGTGAAACAATGGAAACTTTACGGTTGAGTAATGAATTTATAAGAGTTGATTTTCCAACATTTGGTTTCCCGATGATTGAGACATATCCTGATTTCATAGGTATAGTTTCACTACTCAGTGTGCTATTAAAACGATAGGTTTATAGTGAGACCTCAACTCCTTTATCCGCGGATTCTTTTTCCTTTAGTGCCACTGCAAGGGAGTCCCTCGCTTCTTCTGGTGTTATAACATTAAAAGGTTTGTTATGGATTATGTGGTCAACGAAGTATCTAAGTTCATAAAAATATCCACCGAGGTCGTCAATATTACCACCCACTCCTTCTGCTTTTACCTTCTCAAATACAGGTCTTTCTATTTTACCTGTAGATTCATATACAACAAGAGATGGAGTATTTCTTGAATTAAACTCAACTACTGCTTTTTCAAATTTAGCGAGGTAACTCATTTCAAATGGGAAGTTAGAAGGATAGTCCCATCCTGCTTCAGCAGTTATTATGAGGTCATTATCAAATGTAAAAGTTGTATATATATGAGCATAAGGTCGTTCCCTATTAATAGTCCTGGAGTATATTTTTTTGGGTTTTTTCCCTAAGAGATAACAGATGAAATCTGTATCATGAATATGAAGGTCTATCAGTGCACCTCCAGATTTATCGCTATCCAGTAACCAGTCCTGCCATCCCCATGTAGGTAATGGAGATATTCTTTTGCAAGAAAGGGTAAGAAGTTCACCATATTTTTTCCTATCGTAAACTTCTTTAAGGAATTTATACTCTGCCCAGAATCTTATAACCTGCGCTACCATAAATCTTACTTTATATTTTTTACAAGTATTTATCATTTCATCTGCATCTTCAATTGTGAGTGCAATGGGTTTTTCACAAATGATATCTTTGCTCCTTTCAGCTGATTTGATTACAAATTCCTTATGGAGGAAAGTGGGAAGGCATATATCAATAACTGTAATATCTTCTCTATCAAGAAGTTGTTGTGGATCAAAATAAGCGATTGATTTGAATTTTGTAGCAAGTGATTTTGCTTTTTCTCCCCTGATATCTGCAATACCCATAATTTTAACATCGGGAAGTTGACTATAAACAGTTGCATGCATACCTCCCATAAATCCTGCTCCTATAATTCCTACTCTTAACATATCTTACCTCCTGTTATCTCCAGATTATCCTGAAAATAAATATATTTTTGCTTTCTATACTTACTATAATGCTGCCGTCATAAAGTGCATCTATGAAATCAACTTTTTCTCTAATATTATATTCCCATAACTGATTTTTATCGTTAGAGAGGAAATAAAAATATCTTCCTCGTTTACCACTCATTAATTTTATTATTTCTGGGTTATAAGCAGAATACTGAACATCCTGTCCTGCTTCAAAATTAAAAATTTCATTTCCATTATTGTCTAATATAAATGTTTTGTCCTTCTCTGTTACTGCAACATTATAATTTTCGGTAGTTCTTATACCGGTAATTCTGTTATTGAAATTTTTCTTCCACAGGACATTACCTTCGTCTGAAAAACACCAGTATTCTCCATTTTCCATCCCTATAAATATTGTATGAGAGTCCTCTGTAATTTTTATCTTTGTTATCCATTGAGGTAAGTTTTCTTTCCAGAATGTTTCTCCCTTTATATCCTTGAATAATGCTATATCATTAATTCCTATAACTGCAAATCGTCCATCTTCAGAAATGTCCATATCTCTTATATAGTTTCCTGTTTTTTCTGTCCATATTATGCCTTTTGTATCAGCGAAGTATACTATACCGTTAAGCGAAGACCACATATAGTAATTACCGCAGGGAGAAATTGCTACCTTTAGAATTTTTTCAGATGATTTGAATTGTTTCAGGACAGTCCCTCCTGATGTAAGAATATAAACCCTTCCACTTTCACATCCTACGATTATCCTTTTTCCATTTTCAGAAAGTTTCATATCTGTTGCAGGACTATCCATTTCATATTCCCAGAGAAATTCAGTTTCAGGAAGTAATAGATTCTCGGATATATCGGTTCCTTTGAACTGAGATGTAAATCTCTGAATAAGATTTGAAAGATATAAAGTAGATTCTGTTTTATACTCATAACTGTCAATCCACGATTTCTTGTAAGTGTCAAAGATGTCAACATGGAAGATATAATATGTCTCTATTTTAGCTAAAGAAGGTCGTAGTATATAATCAATATTCAATATCTTCCCTATAGTAGATAATTCATCGGGATACTGTAAATCACTCTCTGTTAATTGTTCTTCTGCCATTATCTTTTCAAAAGCATTTTTAGGTATAATAGAAAAATTTTCTATTTTGTTTATCTCATCAATGAAAATTTTCTGGAAGTCGCTTTTTATAAAATCAGGTATATTGCTAAAATAAACATCTAAAGGAAAGATAGATGCTCTTTTCATTTTTATATCCAGATTTTTTATCTTCCTGGAGATATAGTTAATACTGAATGAAGCACTATGAAAATTTTTGTTTTCCATAGCCCTTAATATACTTTCATACATTATCCTTGCATCTTTTAACATCCCTTCTTTTTCATATATT
The DNA here is from genome assembly GCA_026414725.1 of bacterium. Classification (NCBI taxonomy): domain Bacteria; species bacterium. Next base: position 146,909 of record JAOAIL010000002.1, on the reverse strand, counting down.
TCAGCCACTTGATTCATATACGATATATCAGGGATAATGGAATGAATGATGTATTTGTTGTAGTAGTTAAGAGATTCTTTTATTTTTTTATGTGCATAGGCAAAATCTCCTATAATTCTGTATAGATAAGCATCAGGCGTAGCATATTTAAGAAAAGCAAGTGCTTTTGTATCATATGGCCAACCAGAAGGCCAGCTACCTGTAATAAAGGGTCTTGTTTCTTCTATCTTTTTTTCTGCTTTTGAAAGCCACATATCTGCTTCTTTTACTCTACCAGCATTATCTGCTTTATTTGCATTTTCAATATATAGCCATACATTTTTATGAAAGACCACAGAAAGTTCTTTGTTTTTTTCAAACCAATTACTGGAATGGCAATAACCTGTGATAAGAGAGATGAAAAAAACCGATAATATAAGTTTTCTAAACATTTTTATTGCTCCTTAAAGTAAAGAATTCCGAACTGTGCAGGATTGTCTATCCTTCCACTCCACGATGTGGAAGGTATATGTTGTGATTCTCTTTGAAAATTTATACTCCATATATCCTCCGGAGAAACCCTTTCTACTTTCAAATCTGCAAATGGAATTGCTATTTCCATAAGCCATCTTCTATTTTCGATATTCGTTTTTACCTTCCATTTAGATGTCCATAATCTTTCTGATTCATTATTCCTGTACAGTTTCCATATATAAGAATATTTAATATGTTCCAGAGGATGTACTACGAATTGATACCATTCCTTTGCTGAATTCAGAGGGTTTATTGATATTGTTATGATATCTCTTGAATTAAAATCAATTTTTGAAGTATCTGGGTCTTCAGAGATAAAAAGAAAATAGATATTATCTGTGTCATATACAACCTTTACTGTTGTAGCAATAGAGGTTTTGATTTTATCTTCTTCTAATTCAATAAACATTTCTGCTTTTTCACTGGACGCCCAGAAATTTTCTTTATCAAGTCCATCTATTTCCACAGGTGACGATATAAAGGTAGCAGTTAATCTTTTTGGAGAGACCTCTCTGATACCTAACTTTTCAATATAGATTTTTTCTCTTAACAGGGGTATTTTATTTCTTATTGGAGATGGTATCTCTGGATCAATTAAATATCTGTTTGCGGTAGTTCTGATAGGTTCAAGTGCTTCTTCTGATAATCTTACAAGGACATCTAAACCCTTTTCTTCCCCCATCCTTGCTAATGCCCATGCAATAACTACTTTAACATCAAGTTCTGAATTAGCGAGATTTCTCAACAGAAGAGAAGATGCTTTTTTATCCTTTAAAAGAGCAAGTGTTTCAGCAGATATTCTTTGAAGAACTGATTCATCACTATTTAGATACTTAACTGCTACAGGAAATCCGTCTGATATTTTCATATTTGCCAGAGACCTCGCACATATGAGTTGCAATTCAGGGTCAGTACTTTTAAGTCCTGTTCTTAAAAGAGGTATTGATTGCTTATCTTTTATTTCGCCAACAGCAATGGCTGCTAATTTTTTTATAGAAATGTTTTTGTCCTGTAACATTATTATTACCTCTGCTCCGAAGATTTTATCAGGATTCTCTTTAACTATCGTTAACATTTTTTCTCTTACTTCAGGGTATTTTGAGTGAGCCATATTAAGGAGAAGTTCTTTTAAACTACTTGATCCTATAAGAGATTCTATTTTTTTAAGGGCAAACTGCCGTTCATTTTCTGTGGGAGCTGCTAATTTTATCTGCATCTGTCTGGTAATATTCTGAGTTATATTTGTAGATTCTTTTCTTACCCGAGGAGAACCATCGTAATTTTCAAGATAAGCCAGTATTTTTAGATATTTTTCATCAAATCTATCAATGTTATAAAGTGCTTTGATTGCTGAATATCTGATGTCAGAATTAGAATTATTTACCAGTCCTATTAAGAAATCCTTTACTGTTTCATCACCTATTTTACCGAGTATAGAAATCGCATTAGTTCTAACATCAACAGGATTATTTACATCTTCAATGAATCTTTCAAGCACAGGATAAAAAAGAGGGTCTTTCATCTGTTCTATTAATCTCGTAGCATATTCTCTTACCCTTTCAGAATTGTCTGAAAGACACTCAGTAATGTAAGGATAAGAAGCCGGCTCTCTAAACTTTTCAAGCGCCCATAAGGAATATATCCTTACTGACTCATTTTTATCTGAAAGTCCTTTTATTAACCCGGCAGTTCCTTCCTGCATTTTAAGATTTACAAGTGTTTTTATCGCTTCTATCTTAATTTTTGTAGATTCATCTATAAGAAGTCCTTCTATTTCTTTTCCACCATCTTCACTTTTAAACTTTTCAAGTGCCCAGAGAGCATGAATTTTTACCTCATCGTTTTTGTCAGACAATAATTCTATAAAATAAGGAATTGCCCTTTTATCTCCTGTGGCTTCTAATAACCATAAACTTCTCAATTTAAGTTCAATATTATTGCTTTTTAATATGGTAAATATGGGATTAACTTTACTTTCAGGGAATTTTTTAAACATTGCTCTCGCTTCATCTCTACCCATCAGTGTTAGTATTGCCCATAGAACTTCTCCCTTAACCATTTCATTGTTATCTAGTGAATAATCTAAAAGGTCTGATAGAATTTTTTCGTCTCCATATTTACCAAGTCCTATGGCAGCGTAATATCTAACCTGCCAGTAACTATCTTTCATCGCTCGTTTAAGATCAGGGATGATAGTATCATCTGTACCATACTTTACCAGTCCTTTAATGCCATAAAGACGAACCTGCCAGTAGTCATCAGCAATTGCATTTCTGAAATAGGGAATACAGGTAGAATCACCTATATTCAAAAGAGCGAGAGTTGCTCTACTTCTTATTTCTTCATTTTTATCGGAGGTTATTATTTCACCAAGGTTAGGGAGGTATATCTTATCTTTTGATCTTTCAATTCTCTCAATAAGGTCGATTTTTTTCTGAAAAGTACCTGACTTCAATCCTTCTGTTACTTCAATATCTGTCTTTCCCAGAATTATGGCGCTATAAATTATGAATATAACAAGACCGGTTTTTAATTTTTTCATTTTTTACCTTCCCTTTTATAAAAGAAACGTGGAAATCCTATATCTGTAACAATTATTTCTCCACAGTATTCAGGTCCATTGTTTATATAAAATCCCTTTTTTGCAAATCCAAAACTTACAGTAATATTTCCTTTGACACACTCTCCCATTACAATTCCTGTATCTGCATCCAGACCTGAAGGAATATCAGCACATACAACAAACTTCTTGCTTTCATTTATTAAAGATATTACCTCTGCTGATGTTCCTGTAACATTTCCTTTTATCCCTGTTCCCAAAACTGCATCTATAATAACATCTGATTTTTCTAAAATTTTTAAAATGTCTAAATCCCTTTTAAATATAAAATTATCAATTCCCATTTTACACAAAATTTGATAGTTTGTAAAGCATAAAGATGAAAATTTTTCGGGAGGGTCAGTATAGATAACTTTTACATTCATTCCACTGTTAAAAAGATATCTTCCTGCTACAAATCCATCTCCACCATTATTTCCCTTACCTGCTACTATACATATTTGTTTATCTGTAGGAAATCTATTTCTAATGACCTCTGCAAGGGTTCTTCCAGCATTTTCCATAAGAATTAAACGGCTTATGCCATATACCTCTTCTGTTTCTCTCTCAATAATTGCTATTTCTTCACGAGTCATAACTTCATATTCTTTTAACATTATTTATATTGTTTAAGTTTTTTAAAGATACTCCGGGCTACTTTATCCACAGGACCTGCCCCTATCGTCAGTATAACATCGCCCTTTTTAGTTATCTCATACAGATATTCTACAATTTCGTCAAAAGTTGGAAGATATAATGCTTCTTTCCCATTTTTTCTTATTTTTTCTACAAGCATCCTGGCATTAACAAGTTTCTGTTCTATTACAGAATCTCTTACAAAATATATATCTGGGACTACGACTTTATCTGCATCTGAAAAAGACATTGCAAATTCTTTAAGGAGAAATCTAGTTCTGCTATATTGATGTGGTTGAAAAACTACTATGAGACGGTTATGAGGAAACATATTTCTTATGCACTTAAGGGTATATCTTATTTCTGTAGGATGATGTCCATAATCGTCCAGTATGGTCACACCCCCTGCTCTTCCGATTATTTCACATCTTCTGTGTACACCATTAAAATTTTTCAATCCATTTTTTATACTTTTCCATGGGACATCTAAATATCTTGCGACAGCAATTGCTGCAAGTGCATTTCTAATGTTATGGATACCTGAAATAGCAAGTTTTATATGGGTTTCTTTTTTCCCTTTAAAGATACAATCAAATTCTGAAAATTTTTTAGAAAATTTTATATTATTTGCCTTCCAACTACCATTTCCAAGTCCATAAGAGCCCATGTCCTTATTCGTAATAGTTTTTATAACATCAGTAACATTTCTATCATCAGCACAATATACAATCAATCCCTTAATATTGTTAAGAAAATCTCTGAAAGCACTTTTTATTTCCTCTATATCTTTATAATAATCCAGATGGTCCTCTTCTATTGCTGTAACTACTCCTATTTCAGGTTTGTAATTAAGGAAGGACCTTTTATATTCACATGCCTCAACTATTAACAAGTCACTTTTTCCTGCTTCTGAATTACCAACATTTTTAATCTCCCCTCCGATAAGAAAAGAAGGGGAAAATCCTGATGTTTTTAATATAGAAACAATAAGAGAAGATGTGGTTGTTTTTCCATGAGTTCCAGCAATAGCAATGCCTCTTTTTTTATCCATAATATAGCCAATTGCTTCAGGATAACTTAAAAGAGGTATATTATATTCAATCGCTTTTTTATATTCTGGATTGTCAGGTAATATAGCATGTGAATAAACAACCAGTTCTATATCTTGACGTATGTTTTCTTCTTTTTGAGGGTAAAAAATCTTTATCCCTTTTCTTTTGAGTTGCTCAAGAGTTCTTGAAAGATTATTATCAGAACCGGATATTTTTTTGTTCATTGTGGAGAGGAGTTTTGCAAGTCCACTCATTCCGGTTCCTCCTATCCCGATAAGATGTATCCTTTTTGCTTTTTCAAGTATATTACTTTCCATTTTTCAATAACTCCATTATTGCATTTATATTTTTGTTATTATTATCTACAATTGATATTTTTTTAATCTGTTCTTTAATAATATCCATTTCTTGTAATGTTTTTTCAAAGACATAAGGAAATAATTTTATAGAGTCCTGGCTTTGTTCCAGTATATTACAACCACCTTGTTTTGCAAAGTAAATCGCATTATATCTTTGATGTCCTCCAGCATAAGGATAAGGAATGACAATCGCAGGAATTTTCCACTCACAAATTTCTGCAAGTGTTCCTGCTCCAGCACGGCATATTACTATATCTGTTATGCTATAAAGATTAGCCATATCAAAGTAAAAATCAAAAACATGAAATTTTACTCCATGTTTCTGATATGCTGATGATATCTGTTTTTTATCTTTACCACCTGCGAGATGGATAAATTGAAGATTTTTTTTACTTAAATATTCCATATTTTCAATTATCAGTGTATTTAAGAAAGATGCCCCTTGACTCCCTCCAAGAATAAGAACTGTTTTGTTCTCTTCACTGAAATTAAACTGCAAGAGGACATCTTTTTTTTGATATTTCTTTTTAAAATCCTCAGGGACAGGAAAACCAGTAATTATAACTTTCTTTTTATTAATTATGGTGGTAGGGAAAGATAGAGCTATTCTGTCTGCTATAAAAAGAGAAAGTTTTGTAATTTTTCCTGGAATAACGTTCTGTTCATGAACAAAAATTTTTTTATTGCAGAAGAATGATGCTAATAAAAAAGGTAAGGTTGTATAACTTCCTGTAATTACCACTATATCAAATTTCCCCTTTAAGAGAATATTATAGGTGCGAAATATGAGATAGAGAAGTTTTAAAAAAGAAGAGGGTTTTTTTATACTGATTTTAACATCTTCTATGATATTGTAATTAAACTCTTTTTGTTTCAACCAACGTACAATATAATCTTTCCCAGGTATAAAAAAAGAAATTTCAATATTCTTTTTATTCCTTAACTGTTCAGCAATAGCAAGTCCTGGGAAGAAATGTCCTCCAGTCGGTCCTGTAACAATGGCTATTTTCATAGTTCTGGCATCCACAAAAGATATTATAACAAGTCAAAAGTAAAAAACAAAATTAGAACTAAATTTATCTATTTTACTCTTTCTCTTGTTTGTCCAGGAAATAAAAAGTAATATAATAGAATAAATAAAAAAGAGGTGTTTTGTGAATAAAGGACTTGTAATAGTAGAATCGCCTACAAAAGCAAGAACGATTGGGAGTATTTTAGGTAGGGATTATAGAATTATGGCAACAATGGGACATATTAGAGACTTGCCAGAAGGTGAGATGGGGGTGGATATTGCAAATAATTTTAAGCCGAAATATGTGCTTATACCTGGTAAAAAAAAGATAGTGGCAAATCTTAAAAAGGCAGCTGAACAATATAAAGATATTTTTCTCGCTACAGATGAAGATAGAGAAGGAGAAGCGATTGCATGGCATATAGCAAATATTATAGGGAAAGATCCTTCTGATGTGAAAAGGGTTGTCTTTCACGAAATTATCCCTGAATCTGTAAAAAAAGCATTTGATTCTCCACGTTCTATATATATTGACCTTGTAAATTCTCAACAGGCAAGGAGAATTCTTGACCGTATCGTTGGATATACATTAAGTCCGTTCCTTGGGAAAGGTCTTTCTGCGGGACGTGTTCAGTCAGTAGCTTTGAAATTGATAGTAGAAAGAGAAAGAGCAATTGAAAATTTTATTCCACAGATATACTGGATTATAAAAGTAAATGGGATAAAAAACGGAAGAGATTTTTTTATGACTCTTATAGAAATAGGAGAAAAGAAGATAGAAAAGTACGGACTTAAAGATGAAAATGAGGTTGATAATATATTAGAGGATTTGAAAAAAGGAGTATTAATTGTTGTAGATAAAAAAGAAGAAGATAAAAAGATTAAACCGTATCCACCTTTTATTACCAGTACTCTTCAGCAGGAGGCATCTATAAAACTAGGTTTTTCCTCTTCAAAAACAATGGTAATAGCCCAACAGTTATATGAAGGTATCAAAACAGACGAAGGAGATATAGGTCTTATTACATATATGAGAACCGATTCTCCTGCTATAGCAAAGCAGGCGAGAGACCAAGCATTGAAGTATATAAAAGGAATGTTTGGTAATGAATACATTCCTGAAAAACCACATATATATAAAGGTAAAGCATCTGCTCAAGAAGCACATGAAGCTATAAGACCTACATCTGTATTTAGAACACCTGATAGGATGAAGCAATTTTTGAATGAGCAACAGTATAAACTATACAATTTGATATGGAAAAGATTTGTTGCTAGCCAGATGAAAGAGGCAGTTGTAAAAAATGTAAAATTGATTGCAAAAAATGGAGGATATGGATTTATTGCAGAAAGCAATGAAATTGTTTTTGATGGTTTTACAAAATTATGGAATATAAAGGTGGATGAAGGAGAAAGTGTTATTTGTGATATTCAAAAAGGCGAATTATTAGAGGTCAAAGAATATTTTAAAGAACAGCATAAGACAAATCCACCACCAAGATACACAGAAGCGAGTTTAATAAAGGCACTTGAGAAAAATGGTATAGGAAGGCCTTCTACCTATGCTCCTACAATTTCAATTCTTTTCAATAGAGGATATATAAAGAAGGAGAAAAACACATTGGTGCCTTTAAAAATAGGAAAAGCTGTCTGTGAGATTCTTGAGAGATTCTTCCCTGAAATAATCAAAATAGATTTTACTGCAGAGATGGAAGAGTCTCTCGACAAAATTGCAGAAGGTGACAAACAATGGACAGATATATTACAGGAATTTTACAGTAAATATAAAGTTATGTTAGAAAATGCAAAAGAGAAAGTATCTGAATACAATGAGATATTTAATCGTGTTTTAGCAGAAAATAGGGTATGTCCTAAATGTAAAGCATCTCTTGTAGTGAAAAATGGACGTTATGGTGTATTTTTGGGATGTAGTAATTTCCCTAGGTGTACGTTTACAGAAAGGATTGTAGATGCTTATAATTCCAGCAATAGACCTAAAAAGAAGTGAAGTAGTAAGATTATACAAAGGGGATTTCAATAAAATTTCACATTATAATGTGAAACCAGATGAAGTTGTCCGTAGATTCCTTACTGCTGGGGTGAAAAGATTACATATTATATTTTTATGGGGTGCACATACAGGACAATTGTTAGAAGAAAAAGATGTACTGCAAAAGATAGTGAAAATAAGAGATATTTATGATAATACCTGTGAAATTCAAGTTGGTGGAGGATTAAGGAGATATTCTCAGATCAGATATTTTATTGAAGAAGGAGTTGACTATACAATACTGGGGACATCTATTCTAATACCTGTAGCAATGGAAGAGGGATTTCTTAAAAATGAGATTAAACTTTTTTATCAACAGTCAGGTAAGGTATTTAATGAAGAGAAAGAAATTCCTGAAATAGACCTTATTGACAAAATAGATAATAAATTGAAAGAAAAAATTATAGTTTCTGTTGATTACATTAAAGATGAAATAGCCCTGAGTGGGTGGGAAGTTACTCTCCCCTTAACTCCTTATTATGTGATTACAAAATTGTTAAAAAAGGGTTTTAGAAGATTTATTATTACCAATGTTGAGAAAGATGGAACACTCAATGGAATGGATAAAAATTCTGTGGAAGATATCTTAAATAAAATTTATAATTTTTCTGAAAAACCCGATGAAATTATTATTTCGGGGGGAATTACCAGTGAATTAGATATAGAGATTCTTCAAAAAATGAAATATAAGCCCGATGGAGTTATTATAGGAAAAGCTATTTATCAAAACAAATTGGATATTCATACCCTTATAAGAAAGTTTCAGGATAAAAAAAATGCGTAAATTAACAATAGCCTTTATATGTATTTTTTTCTTCTTTCAAACTTTAGCAGTTCCATCAGATATCTTTGAAGGGAGGATTTTTCCCGCGAATAATCGTGATTATCAGAGATTACTTTTACCACGGTTAAAAGAAGCACGTTATTCAGTATATATAATAATGTTTCTTGCAAGTTATTATCCTGAATACTCTGATAGTCCAACAAATATCTTTTTGAAGGAATTAATAGAAGCAAAGAAGAGAGGTGTTAAAATAGAGATTATATTTAACCAGTCAGATAAGGACTATTCTTCTCATGCAACTGTTGAGAATTTGAAAACAGCAAGATATCTTTCCAATAATGGTATATCCGTATATTTTTCTCCACCTGATAGGACTACACATTCAAAAATGCTTGTTATAGACAGAAAATATGTTATAGTAGGAAGTGCGAATTGGTCATATTCGGCAATGGAAAAGAATAATGAAACATCTGTGATTATATATTCGCCAAAACTGGCAGAATATTACATAAAATATTTTGAAAATATCAGAAGAGAATGTTCATTGTTTCTAAAACCCACAGTTGAAGAAGAATGATATATATAGTGATTAGAAAAATCTATAAGATGGTTATTTTACTCTTGTTTTATGTAATTTATATTCAATACTATCAAGCAATGCTAGTAAAGATGCTTCAATAATGTTTTCTGAGACTCCTATTGTTCCCCAAGAACCAGTTTCATCTGCACTTTCTATTATTACTCTTGTTATCGCCGCTGTAGCATCTTCAGGATGCAGTATTCTTACTCTATAATCAGTAAGTTTTATTTTTTCAATTTCAGGATAAAACTTAACCAGTGCTTTTCTCAGGGCATTATCAAGAGCATTGACAGGTCCATTGCCTTCACTGGCAGTATGTTCAACATATTTATCTACTTTAACTTTTACTGTGGCTTCTGATACAACTTTATTACCACGCTTTTCTACAATAACTCTAAATCCTTCCACAGTGAAAAGTTTTTTATACTCACCTATAGTTTTTCTCACTATAATGTCAAAGGAGGCATCTGCTGCTTCAAATTGATAGCCATTATTTTCCATATTTACAATTTTATCTAAAATTTTTTTAATAAGTTCAGGTTTCTTTGTAAGATTATACGTTTTTGTTTTCTGCAATATCGTACTTTTGCCTGAAAGTTCTGAAATAAGAATTCTTCTTTCATTTCCAACTTTAGCGGGGTCTATATGTTCATATGTTTCAGGATTTTTATTAACAGCATCTACATGGACTCCACCTTTATGTGCAAACGCACTCATACCTACAAAAGGTTGAGAATTTGGAGGTATGATATTGGCAACCTCATATATAAAACGGGATACTTCTGTAAGATGAACAAGTTTATCTGTATCCACACATCTGTATCCCATTTTTAACTGTAGTATTGGTATAATTACGGAAAGATCAGCATTTCCACATCTTTCTCCAATTCCATTCATAGTCCCTTGTACATGATTTGCACCCATTTTTACTGCTGCGATAGAGTTTGCAATACCTACTCCTGAGTCGTTATGAGCATGAATACCTATCGGTATTTTAATTTTCAAGGAAATATTCTTTACTATATCTTCTATTTCAAAAGGTAAAGAACCACCGTTTGTATCACATAGAATTATCTTATCCGCACCTGCATCTTCAGCAACTATAAGTGTTTTAAAAGCATATGCAGGATTCTTTTTATATCCATCAAAAAAATGTTCTGCATCAAAGAAAACATATCTTCCTTTTGACTTAAGAAATTTTATAGAGTCCTCTATAAGTTTCAAGTTTTCGTCAAGTGAGATTTTTAAAACATCTTTTACATGAAGGTCCCATGATTTGCCAAATATAGTGATATATTCTGTTCCACTCTCAATGAGTTGTTTAAGAAATGGGTCTTTATCTGCAGTAAGGTTTTTTCTCCTTGTACTGCCAAATGCAACAATTTTTACATTTTTAAATTTTTTATGGCGGACCTTTTTAAAAAAAGCAATATCTTTTGGATTTGAACCTGGCCATCCACCTTCAATAAAGTCAATACCAAACTCATCTAATTTTTCAGCGATTTTCAGTTTATCATTAAGAGTAAAATAAACAGATTCTCCCTGTGCTCCGTCACGAAGAGTTGTATCATATATTTCAACTTTTTTCATATACTCCCCCTCAACGTATAAATATACGTGTTTACAATTTTACTATTATGTATTCTCACTGTCAAAACAGAGATTACATTTATATTGAGAATGTGGTATTATAAAAGTATGAGGAAGATATTATTATTACTTTTTTGTATAACGGGATTTTTATCAGCCGAGAAGATTGCATATAAACTTAATATAGATAGTGCTATAGGTCCTATTACTTACTATCAGATAAAGAATACCCTTAACCTTGCTGAGAGGAATAATGCAGATTTTGTTTTATTGATAGTTGATACTCCAGGTGGACTTCTTTCTTCTACAAGAAAAATTGTTCAGGAGATACTTTCCTCCAATATTCCTGTTATTGCCTATGTCTATCCTAAAGGAGCACAGTGTGCTTCAGCAGGGGTTTTTATTGTACTTTCCTGTCATGTTGTAGCTATGTCCCCTGCAACAAATATAGGTGCTGCTCATCCTGTAACAATTACAGGACAACAGGAAGATAAGATGGAAGAAAAGGTAGTAAATGACACAGTTAGTTTTATTAAAAGTATTGCTGCCTACCGTGGAAGAAATCTTAAGTGGGTAGAGAAAGCAGTAAGAGAGAGTATTTCTTCTACAGCAGAAGAAGCACTTAAAGATAATGTTATAGATATAGTTGCTAATGATATAGAAGAACTTCTGGTATCTGTTGATGGAAAAATTATAAAGGTTAATGAGTTCAAAGAGGTAGTTTTATCAACAAAGGATATTCGGCTACTGACACCAGAAGAGACATTTAAAGAACGTATTCTTAAAACTATTTCTGACCCAAATATTGCTTATCTTTTGTTAACAATAGGAATGTTAGGAATTTTGATTGAACTTTATCATCCTGGTGTTGGTCTTCCGGGTATTGTTGGTACAGTTTCTCTTATACTTGCCTTTTTTGCTCTTCATACCTTACCTATTAATATTGCAGGATTATTACTTATTGTAGTAAGTTTTATTCTATTCGTTATAGAGGCAATTACTCCTTCTTTCGGATTGTTTATAATATCCGGTACCATAACATTGTTTTTAGGTTCATTTTTCCTTTTCAGACCAGAAGGAGAATCCGGTATATCAATTTTCCTAATAATCGGCTTGACAATAATAATACCTCTTATACTATCGTTTGCTATATGGTTCATGTTAAAAACAAAGAATAGGAAAATCGTTACAGGTAAAGAAGGACTTATTGGAGAAATTGGAAGGGTTGTAAAGGCATTAAAACCGGAAGGACTTATTTTTATTCAGGGAGAATACTGGAGAGCGAGGAGTACTTTCGGAGAAATTCCTGAAGGTAAAGAGGTTATAGTACGAAGATATGAGGATTTGTTTTTAATAGTTGACCCTGTTAAAGAAGCAGGGAGGAAAAATGAGGAATAAAGGATATGAATCAGATGCGTGGAGAATATTCAGAATAATGTCAGAGTTCGTAGATGGATTTGAAACACTTGAAAAGATAGAAAATGCTGTAACTATATGGGGTTCTGCTAATGTTGGGAAAGACGATAGATATTATAAAAAGGCAGTGGAGACAGCGAGATTACTTGCAGAAAAAGGATATGCTGTTATTACGGGAGGTGGTCCCGGGATTATGGAAGCAGCAAATTTAGGTGCAGTACTTGGTAAAGGTGAATCAATAGGAATAAATATTGAACTTCCACATGAACAAAAGCCCAACCCATATATAAAAACATTGATATCATGTAGATATTTTTTTACAAGAAAGGTTATGTTTGTAAAATATGCAAAAGGTTTTATTATTTTTCCAGGTGGGTTTGGAACACTGGATGAATTTTCAGAAACAATAACACTTATTCAGACAGAAAGAATTCATAGGTTCCCTGTGGTACTTATAGGTATTGAATACTGGAAAGGACTTATTGAATGGATGGATGAAGTACTTGTAAGTAAGGGATATATAGACCGTATGGATATGGATATTTTCAGAGTTGTGGAAGAGCCTAAAGAAGCAGTAAGATGTATAGAAGATTTTTATAAAAGGAGAGATAACACAAGGAAGAGATAGTCCTATTGTTATTTTTTGTGGTTTATGTATCTACTTTTTGAGCGAATTCCGATAAATATTTTTCTGCAATATTTTTACTTCTGGCTTCAACATAAATTCGTATAACTGGTTCTGTTCCTGATGGCCTTATGTGAATCCATCCATCATTTCTTATTATTTTTATTCCATCCTCCATATTTATGTTTTCTTTATCTATTATCTGTTTCCTAATCCTGTTTAATATCTCTTCTACTTTTTTTCTATCCGAAATGTTTATCTTCTTTTTTATCATAAAGTATTTTGGCATTTCATATATTATTTTAGAGATATTTTTCTCTCTATAGGATAGATATTCTAAAATTAAAGCCATGCCGACAAAACTATCTCTTCCGTAATGTACATCAGGAAAAATGACCCCACCATTTCCTTCTCCCCCTATGACAGCATGAGTTTCCTTCATTTTTTCAACAACATTTATCTCACCTATCTTTGTTCTATAAACAGAAATTCCTGAATCCTTAACTACATCATCTATAAGTGATGTAGTAGAAAGATTAACAACAATATTTCCTTTCCTATGATATTCAAGAATATCTCTGGTACAAAGAACAATAACTATTTCTTCTCCAGGGATAACCCCGTCTTCGCAAACAATAGCCAGACGGTCACAATCAGGGTCCTGAGCAAATCCAATATCTGCCTTCTCTTTTATAACTTGTTCAGAAAGAGTAAGAAGATTTTCTGGTAGTGGTTCAGGATTATGGGCAAAAATACCTATGGGGTCCTTATTTATTATTTTTACATCGCAACCGAGTCCTCTCAAAAATTCTTCTGTGATGATTGCACCTACTCCCTGACATACATCAACCACAACCTTAAATTTTTTCTTTCTTATTCTTTCAGCATCTACTACTTTATATATGCTTTTGAAATAATTGTCAGTATATTCTTCTGAAGAAAGAAATCCTGGTTCCTTTGATACAATAACAGACCTTTTATAATAGATATCTAGAAGTTTTTTCATCTCCACTTCATTCAAAAATGTCCCTTTTTCAGAGAAGAATTTTATACCATTATATTCTTGAGGATTATGACTTGCTGTAATTACTATTCCTGTAGATCTACCCCCCAATTCTTTTTCTATTATGTATCCCATTTCAGGTGTAGGTGCGATTCCGAGGTCAACAACATCTTTGCCTGTACATAAAATACCTGTGATTATAGCATCCTTTAATGACCTACCACTTTTTCTTGTATCACAACATACAAGAACTTTTTTTGTTTTTACATAACTTCCAAATACTACCCCAAAGTTAAAGACAATTTCAGAGGTGAGAAAGTCAGGGTATATTCCTCTTATACCTGCAACACTTATCTGTAATTCATTTTTTATTCTATCGCTCATATTACATTTTAAAGTTTAAAAAACTACTAAACAGTAATAATATATCGCTCCAGTCCGTTTTTCTCTAATTCTTCCAATGTAACTGTATCTTCTATTTTAAAATCCCCTACCCTTATTCTTTTCAGACCTGTCTGTGTTCCTCCACAACCAAGTTTGTTGCCAATATCTCTACATAATGCTCTTATATAAGTACCCTTTGAACAAATAACCCTGAATTTCACATAAGGGAGAGAGATATTTATTATATCAATCTTTTTTATAAAAACCTTTCTTACAGGCGGAGATAAAGATATTCCCCTTCTGTGTAGTTTGTAGAAAGGTGTCCCTTCTTTTTTTATTGCAGAAACAATAGGAGGAATCTGTTCAATTTCACCTTCAAAACTTTTTATAATATTTTTAATCTCTTTCTCATCAACATTAACCTCATTTTCTTTTATAACTTTTCCATTGATATCATCTGTGTCTGTTATAACTCCAAGTAGTAATTTTGCTTCATATTCTTTTTCCATATTCATAAATTTTGTGCTCATTTTAGTAGCTTTTCCCACACAGATAATAAGAATTCCTGAAGCAAGGGGATCAAGTGTTCCTGCGTGTCCTATCTTATCTCTTAATCTAAAAGTCCTTTTTATAAATCGTATTACATCATAGGAAGTAATACCTTCTGGTTTATTTACAGGGATTATCCCGTTCATAATTTCTTAAAGATTTTATTTTATCAATTTCGTTAAGTATTTTTTCTTCTACTTCATCCAATGATGTGCCTGTAAAATAACAACCCGCTGCTTTTTTATGTCCTCCTCCACCAAATTTTGCAGCTATTCTTTCAACATCAAATCTTCCCTTACTTCTTAAACTTACTTTTATTACATTATGTGTCTCTTTAATCAGGAATACTATATTCGCCTCTTTTATCTTTACCAGCAAATCAATAAAATTTTCTGTATCTTCCTCTTTTGTTCTGGTATTTCTGTACATATCCTGACTTATCTTCATCCAGCAGACCTTTTTCCTTCTTTCAAATTTTAAGTTTCTTAGTGCGAGGGAAAGTAGTTTAATAGACCTAAAAGGCCTTTCTAAATATACCTTTCTCGCAATTTTTACAGGAGAAATACCTTTGTTTATTAAATTCTGTATAACTTCCATAGTAAATGGGCTTATATTATAAATGAAATTTCCTGTATCTGTAAGTATTGCTGTGTAAAGACACTCTGCTTCTTTTCTAGAAATATCTTTATTAAAACAAGATATTAAAAAGTAGACCATCTCACCTGTTGCTGAGAAATGGTGATTTATCCAATTTATATTTGCAAATCCGGGATTAGAAAAATGGTGGTCTATATTTACAATAATTTTTGCTCTTTTTACAAGTTTGAAAACACTTCCTGTTCTATCGGCGGAGCCACAGTCAATAACTATGGCAATATCCGGTACTATTAAAGTATCTGATATATATGTCTGAATTTTTCTTGTATAGGGTAAAAATTTATATATAGCAGGTATACTGTCCTGGTTTATAATAATTGCTTCTTTTCCTGCTCTTTTTAATGCACTGTAAAGTGCAAGTTCACTTCCTATAGCATCTCCATCTATATTACGATGAGTTGTGAGTAGAAAATATCTTCCCTTTTCTATCACTTCTACTATCTCTGAAATTTTTTTTGTGTCATTAAGTCCTAACGGGATTCCCATATAGAACCTCTTTTATCCTATCTTTTAAAGTATCAATACCCTCACCTGTATATGTAGAGATGAAAACAGCCTCAGGATATCTATCCTTGATGATATGCAGGTCCTCTATATTTAAAAGGTCTATCTTATTATACACATCAATTTTAGGTTTATCCTCACAGGAAAGTAGTTTAAGAACGTCTATAACAGTCCTGTATTGCTTTTCCATATTTGGTAAAGAGCAGTCATATACACAGAGGATAAGGTCTGCAAAACTGACTTCTTCAAGAGTGGATTTAAATGCTTCTATCATATGGTGAGGTATATTATGAAGAAGTCCTACAGTATCTGTTATAAGACATATTCTGTTTTCTCCCAGATAGACTCCCCTTGTTGCAGGGTCCAGTGTAGAAAATAGTTTATTGGCTACATAAAGTTCTGAGGAACTCATTTTGTTTATTATGCTTGTCTTCCCTACATTAGTATAACCAATTATAGAAACCAGAGGGAAATTTTTTCTTTTTCTTGACCTTCGGATAATTTCTCTATGTTGTTCTATCTCTTTTATCTCCTCTTTTAGACGATGCATTCTTTCTTTAATTCGTCTTCTATATACTTCAAGTTTCATTTCTCCGGGACCTCTTGTTCCGAAGCCTCCTCCTGTTCTTGAAAGAGATATACCATAACCAGTTAATCTCGGAAGTATATAGGAAAGTTGGGCGAGCTCAACCTGGATTTTACCTTCTCTTGATTTTGCATGTTCTCCGAATATATGAAGTATAAGTTCTGTCCGATCAATTACTCTTATTTTTATATAGTCCTCTAAATTTCTCTGTTGGACAGGTGTAAGTTCAGTGCCGAATATAAGAAAATCAATTTTCTCTCTGTCTGTATATGCTTTTATTTCTTCAAGACGTCCTTTACCAATATAGGTAGCAGGATGGACAGTATCTTGCCTGTAGATAAATTCTTTTATAACTTTAAGACGTAATGTTGCTGATAAAAATTCCAATTCTTTAACCGCTTCTTCTGTCTCATATTCTTTATGTTCTCTAAATGCAACAAGAACTGCTTTCCTTCCTGCGAAGGTACCAGAAATTATCTCTTTAGAGGTCTTCACTTTTTTTCTATCGTTGATACTTTGATTACCATCAACTTATCTCTATGCCCATATCCTCTCTTATATCCAGTTTTGGATTTTTTCTTGAAGGAATAGACCTTTTTGCCCTTTTTTTCTTCAACAATATCACATATGACCTTTATATTTTTAAGTTTTCTGGCATCGGTGACTATTCCCTGTTCATCTATACAGCACACAGGGATAAGTTGTATCTGATCTCCAACTTTTTTGTCTTTGATTCTAAAGGTTGAAAACAACATCCCCTCTTTTACTCTTACCTGTTTCCCATTGATATTAACAAAAACATCCATATTTCTCCTTTCTTTTATCTTGTTTTTACTTTCCCACTATAAAATTTATGTCTTTCCTTATATTTTCCAGAGCTTCTTCTAACTGTTGTTTTTTCTCTTTTTCCTTCTGTTGAACCTCTTCCGGTGCTTTTGATATAAAATCAGGACTATTTAACTTTTTTTCTATCTTTACAAGATGACTGTTTAACTTAAACTCTTCTCTGTATAGTTTATCAAGCTCTTTCGGGATATCTATTATACCCTCAAAAGATATTCCAATTCTACCCTCTCTTAAATTTTTTATCAATAGATTTTCTTTTTTACCTTCTGGAAAACTAGAAATTTTATCTACCCCAGCCAGTTTTGATATTATTCTAAGAGATAATTCTTCCGGAATATGGTCAAAATAACAACTAATCTGTCTTGAGATAGGAATACCAAAACGCATTTTAAGATTTCGTATACTCGTTATTATTTCCATAATATCTTCCATATTTTCTATAATTGTTTCTTCTCTGATAATGCCACGTCTTTCAGGCCACGAACTTATCATTATACTGTTTTGTTCTAAATTGCAATAGTTTATAAAAATCTGCCATAATTTTTCTGTTATAAATGGTATGAAAGGATGTAACATTTTTAAAAGGGTTATATGTATATGAAATAGTATAGGTATAACTTTTTCTTTAAAATAATCTTCTTCATATCCCGTATATACCTTAGATATTTCAAGATACCAGTCACAAAAAGTATGCCAGAAAAAGTCATAAAGTGTGTTTATGGCTTCGTTAAGTCTAAAATCATTCAAAGCATTAGTTGTTTTTTCAATACACTCATCAAGGACTGTAATAATCCACTTTTCAGGGAATTTTATCCCTTCAAATCCTTCTGGTAATATAATTTTGTCTTTAGACTTCTCTGCAGTACTGATAATAAATCTGGATGCATTCCATAGTTTGTTTGTGAAATTCCTCCCCTTAATATAAAATGTCGGGGAAAGGAATACATCCTGACCTGCTGATGTCATAGAGATTAGCCCAAATCTTAAACTATCTGCTCCATAGTTTTCAATAATATCAAGAGGGTCTATTATATTACCAAGTGATTTACTCATTTTTCTTCCAGTTTTATCTCTTACTGTTCCATGTATTACAATATTTGTAAATGGTTGTTTTCCCATAAATTCATAACCAGCCATTACCATTCTTGCAACCCAGAAGAAAAGAATTTCTTGAGCGGTTACAAGGGTATCTGTAGGATAATAAATTTCAAGGTCTTGTGTTTGTTCAGGCCAGCCAAATACGGAAAATGGCCATAACCATGAAGAAAACCATGTATCAAGTACATCCGGGTCCTGATAGATATTAGACCCTCCGCAAGATGGACAATTAACAGGAATATCTATAGAAACAAAAATACCTTTTTCTGAGTTATTTTCATAACATTCCTTACAATACCATACAGGTATTCTGTGTCCCCACCATATCTGTCTGCTGATACACCAGTCCTTGATATTATATAACCAATTAAGATAAACCTTTTTCCATCGTTCAGGATGAAATTTCAAAATATTTTTTTCCGCTGCTTCTATTGCTGGTTCTGCAAGAGGTTTCATCCTTACAAACCACTGTGAGGAAAGATAAGGTTCTATTACAGTATCACATCTGTAGCATATCCCTATCCTTGTAGTATATGATTCCCTTTTTGTTAGAAGTTTCATTTCATCTAATGCTTTGACTATTTCTTCTCTACATTTAAACCTATCCATCCCTTTGAATCTTCCTGCAAAGTCATTCATTATTCCTTCTTCATTAATAACAATAACAAAAGGTAGATTATGGCTTGTCCCTATTTCAAAATCCACAGGGTCATGGGCAGGGGTAACTTTTACTGCTCCAGTACCAAATTCTAACTCTACTTTTTCATCCTGTATAATCGGTATAATTCTATCTACGAAAGGTAGTTTTATCTGTTTTCCTATAAATCTTTTGTATCTTTCATCTATTGGATTAACTGCAACAGCAGTATCTCCCAACATTGTTTCTGGCCTTGTTGTAGCGACCTCAATAAAACCTCCATCTATAAGAGGATATTTTATATAGTAAAGAAAAGTATCTTCATCTCTATAATTTACTTCTTCATCAGAGAGTGCTGTTCCACATCTACAACACCAATGGATTATACGTTTTCCTTTATAAATAAGTCCCTTGTTATAAAGATGGATAAAAGCTTCTCTAACAGCATGAGATAGCTCTTTATCCATAGTGAATCTTTCTCTTGTCCAATCACAGGAAGCACCCAATTTTTTTAATTGAAATATAATAGTTGAGCCATATTTTTCTTTCCATTTCCAGACTTCTTCAATAAATTTCTCTCTACCGAGCGTTTTTCTGTCTAAATTTTTCTCCCTCAGCATCTTTTCAACAACATTCTGTGTGGCTATCCCTGCATGGTCTGTTCCTGGAATCCATAATGCGTTGAATCCTGACATTCTCTTCCACCTGATTAAAATATCTTGTATAGTATTATTAAGAGCATGTCCCATATGAAGAACACCTGTTATATTAGGAGGAGGTATTACTATTACATAATATTTTCTTTCTTTCCTATGATAAAAAGTGGAAAAGTAACCACTCTGTTCCCAGAACTTATATAGTTCTGTTTCTATTCCTTCAGGATTATATTGCGGAGGGAATTTTGCTTCCATCATTTTTATGTCTGTGGTTTAATTACCTGAGATATAGCATTTTTTATAAAATCAATTTTAACTCCATCTTTAAACTCAATAGTTATTATATTATCTTTGATTTTGCTTACAGTTCCAATCGCACCACCTATTGTAATAACTCTATCTCCTTCTTTAAGTTCATCCAGCATTTTTTTATGTGCTTTCTGCTTTTTCTGTTGAGGTAAAATTAAAAGGAAATAAAAAACGAAGAATATCAATATAAGTGGGAATAAAGCACCTAATGGATTTGTTTGTACTGGTTGTGTTTGTGCAAATATCATTTTTTATCCTCCTCTTTTTTTTATTCCGTTTTGCTTCTTTCTCTCCTTTTTTATATGATGGGAGAGTAATAGATAAAAAAAATGAATTTCAGATATTATTATACTTCTTTTCAAAGTTTTTGCGAAATTTTCTGAAAGACCCTTCTTTTATGCTTCTTCTAATGTCTTCCATAAATTTTATTATGAAATAGATATTATGATAAGAGTTTAATCTTAAACCCAAAATTTCATTTGTATTAATAAGATGTCTTATATATGCTTTTGTATAATTTTTACAGACAAGGCAATTACACTCTTCATCCAGAGGAGAAAGGTCATTTTTATATCTGCCTGCCTTTATATTTATCTTTCCTTTTGAGGTAAGTGTGGAGCCAGTTCGTGCTATATGTGTGGGCATACCACAATCAAAAAGGTCTATACCCATCTCTACCATATCCAGAATCTGTAAAGGCATCCCGAGTCCCATAAAATATCTTACTTTCTCTGAAGGGAGTTGTCTAACTGTAAATGAGATAGTTTCAGTTGTTTTTTCAAAGGGTTCTCCTATACTTAAGCCACCTATTGCAAAACCGTCAAAGTTCATATATAACATTGTTTCAAGACATCTTTCTCGCAGTTCATTATATATTCCACCCTGTATAATACTAAAGAGTTGTTGCCCTTCTATTTTTTTGGCATTGAAAAAGTCAAGGCATCTTTTAGCCCATTTTATCGTAATCTCTACACTTCTTTCTACTTCTCTATAGTCATCCCATAATTTAGGGCAATAGTCAAAAGCCATTATAATATCTGCTGCAATTTTATTCTGGATTTCAATTGACTTTTCAGGTGTTATAAAGTGTAGTGAACCATCTAACTTTGACCTGAAATAAACACCATCTTCTTCTATCTTAACATTTTCTAAACTGAATATCTGAAACCCCCCGCTATCTGTTACAATAGGTCTGTACCAGTTCATAAATTTATGGAGGGTACCTGCTCTGGTTATAATATCTATACCTGGTTTTAAATAAAGATGGTAAGCATTGGAGATAAGCATCTCTACTCCTATTTCTAAAAGGTCTTCCGAGGAAAGTGTTTTAACTGTCCCGAGTGTAGCAACAGGCATAAAACATGGTGTTTGAACAATCCCATGGGATGTATATATCTCGCCTATCCTTGCATCTGTCCCTTCATCTTTTTTAAGTACCTTAAATATACATTTCTCCATCATTTACTTCCTTTTCACAACTTCCTATTTCTAAAGAAGAAAAACTCAGATTAATGTTAATTTTTACACAATTAACATTGCATCTCCATATGAATAGAACCTGTATTTTTTTTCAATAGCAATTTTATATGCTTTTTCTATAAAGTGGGTTCCTCCAAAGGCACATACGAGTAAAAGATGGGTTGAACCCGGTAAGTGAAAATTTGTAATAAGAGCATCTACGATTTTAAACTTGAAACCGGGTTTTATAAATAGGTCTGTATATCCACAGGAAGGAATAATTCTACCTTCTTTTACAGAACTCTCAAGTGTCCTTACTGTACTTGTTCCTACAGCAATCACTCTCCTTTTTTCTTTTTTTGTTTTATTTATTATTTTAGATGCTTCTTCTGAAATCTCTATAAACTCTTCTCCTACTTCTTTTTCTGTATCTCTTAATATCTTGAACGAAGCCCATCCAATATGTAGAGTTATATAAGTAATATTAATCCCCTTATTTTCAATTTTCCCCAGTAGTGGATTAGTAAAATGCAATCCTGCTGTTGGTGCTGCGACTGAACCTTCTTTTTTACCATATACTGTCTGATAAAATATATCATCCTCTTTTTCAGGCTTTCTCTTTATATAAGGAGGAAGAGGTATCTCTCCAAAATTAAAAATTTCCGATTCTTTATCTGTAGGGAATTCTATTATATAACTTCCCGTTGCGGTTCTTTCCAGAATCTTTAAGGATAGTTTTCTATTTTCTTTTATTACTTCGCATTCCTGTTTTTGTTTTATATTCCCTCTGATTAAAACTTCCCATATATATGGTTGTGTTTTTCTTAATAGAAAAATTTCAATTTTCCCTCCTGTATTTTTTTTACCTCTTAAACGAGCAGGTATTACTTTTGAATCATTTAATACCAATGTGTCTCCTTCCTCAAAATATTCTGTAATCTCATTAAATATATTTTCTTTTATCTCTCCTTTATTTCTATTCAACACCATTAACCGTGCTTTATCCCTTTTCTTAAAGGGATACTGTGCTATTAATTCTTTTGGTAAATGGTAATCAAACATTTCTTTTTCCCTTTATGTTCGCATCTTTCTCTTCTTATAATCCTATCTGATAAAAAGAGTTGGAGAGAAGAGAAAAGATGTAGTTAATTATTATAAATGACTTTTCTGTAAATCACAATAGAAGGATTCAGATATATTAAATCCTCAGGCAGGGTTTTAAATCTGAAAGATATAAATCCCAAAGATGGATATTTTTCAAATCGCATTTCTTCTGTATACATCCCTGTAGCAATAAACTCTTTATAAAAATTAATTCTTTCTTTCTGTAATTTAAGAGGGTAAGGAGGAATTGGTGCCTGAAATGAAGAAAGAATAAAGTAGTCAGGTTGTGTTTCTTTTAACGATTCAATATCATATCCTGTGACCTCTACCTTATAGACATAATAATCAAAAGGTGGCATCTGAAACTGCCATGGTACTTCTGTAACGCCTATACTACTACCTGCAGGGATATTTTCTTTAATCCATACACCCGCTTCTGTGCGTATATTTTCTTTTATAAATAGCATTTCAAATGCCATTCCATATATAAAAGTACTTATTAATACGAGCGATAATATCCCTTTTTTTAAAAATTTTACAAGATTTATCTTAGAATAAGAGAACCAGAAATCAATACCTAATATTATAAATAGTGGCACAATTGGAAGGATATAACGGGCAAATTTCCCACTACATGAAGAGAGAACAAAAAAGAAGAATAATCCCCAAAGCAATATTAAAATTCTCTCACGTTCAAAAATTTTCTGTCCTGAAAAGATAATTCCAATAAAGAGAAAAACAAATAACAATAATCCTAATCCATATTTCAATGAAAGAATGTAAAACAAAGGAGTAAAAGAAAAAGCAACACTACCCTGTCCTGTTCCAAAGAATAATTCTTTTAAAGCAAAAAAGCAGAAAGGATTAAACAAAACAAAAGAAAATAGAAATCCACAGAAGGTCAATGTAAACTGTTTAAACAAATCTTGTATTTTCTTCTCTGTTAATAGTATGGCTAAAATAGATATGAAAAATGAGAGGATGAAAGTAATCTTTGTTCCTGCTGCAAGTCCTGTAAAGAGTCCGATTATTAAAGGACCTGATTTCCACTTATCCTGACAATATCTTATGGAAAGATATAGTGAGAGCATTATCCAGAAAGTTCCTGGAATATCTACATACATATAGTGAGAATTTAAGAGGAATAAAGGAGAAAAAATTAATATAATAGAAGCGATAAAAGGAGCAGTTCTATTTTTTGAAATTTTTCTCGTGATAATATAAGTGAGTAAAACTATTCCAAGACCGTAAATGAGACATATTATCCTGCCAGTTAAATAGAATTTTGCAATTTCTTCAGGATGTAAGAAATAATATGTAATATCTTTGTTTAGATGGACAAGACCAGTAAAAGAAAGAATGAATAACAGAAAACCATACATATAAAGATAAACACCGCCTATTGAAAACTGCCCTATGGAAAATTTTAACGAAGGGAGATTGATAGATTGAAGTGTTTTTATAATAAAATACTCATCAGGGTGATAACTTCTTATCGGATTATAAGTATAACGTGGTAATTTACCATGAGAAAATTCTATATCGTTTAAATTTTGTTCAAGAGAAGATGACTGGTAAAAATAAATTTTATTAAGATATGATGAGGGTAGTCCCCATTTTATACCTGAAATACCTGTAATTAGGTATATCAAGGCGAGAATTACAATAATTTTTTTTTCTATAGCCATTTTTTATTTAAAGTAGATTTTACATATGCAGAAAAATATGCTCCCGTTGTAAGAAAAACCATAAGAGGATGTAGCAACCATGCTGGTTCTTTATCAATTATCCACATTTTTATACCTGTAAGAAGTTCCGGAATAAATAATAGATTTTTTATAGTCCTCATACCCAACCATATCTTTTCTTTTTTTGTAGTAGGCATCCAAGTAAAGTCCCTGCCTTCTTTTTGAATACTGAAATATACAGTTGCCCACCAGAACTTTTTTCTTGTGAATTGTACTATACTATCTGAGATAAGATGGTGAAGATGAGCGTTTTTAGGGATTGCAACCGTAGATATATTATTTTTAGCAAGGTTATAGACAACATCAGTATCATGGGTATATCCTCCTATTATATCAAGTGTTTTTTTCCAGATAGTAAAGTAATAGCCTCCTGTTATAATGAAATTGTCTAAAGTAATTTTATAAACCCAGTAGTCACCTCTATCAATGAGTTTTAGTTTTCTCAGTGCTAAGAGAGAGTCAATGGACTTATATGAAACAAATGGGTCAGTTCCAATCAAACTTAGATATCTATTTACCGCTTTATCTGTTTTTACTACAGCCATTCTACATATACAGAAATTGATATATGGGTCATTTATCAATGGTTTAACCATTTCCATTAACCATGTATCTTCAACAAGTGCATTATCAGAGTCAATAAAGATTAATATATCTCCAGAACTATGTATATATCCAAGCCATTTTCCCCTGCCTTTACCTTCTGGATATTTTTCTTTGTTATAAAAAACTTTGATACCCATATTTTGAAGAAGTTCAACAGTTCCATCGGCAGACCCACCATCAGATGCAATCAATTCTATCTCCCCAGGGTATTTCTGTTTTTTTATACTGGTAAAACATCTTTCTGCATTGTTTTTACAGTTGTAGGTACATACAATAAAAGAAATTTTAGGCCAGTTCATTTTACACTTCTATATTTCTGGTTTTTTAGCTATTAAGTAAATACTCCAATGTTTTATTGCTACTCCTGAGGCAAGAATTATAAAACCTTTGTTTTTAAATAATTCTTCTAAATTTTCCAAAGTGAAACTCACTTTATGTGTAGGGTCTAATCCAGTAGAATCCACATATCTATCGTCAGGAACAATAACTCCTATCTTACCCCCTTTTTTTAACACTCTCTTCCATTCCATCAGAGTTTTATCTGGATGTGAATAATGCTCTAAATTATGTTTTGCTACAATAAAGTCAAATTCCTCATCTTTAAAAATATGGAGATTGTCTCCAGAAATAACATAATCTGCTACTGAGATTTTTCCTTTTTGAGAACCAAATCTACCTTTCTCCCCAGGCGCGATAATATCTATTCCTATGCAAGAAGGAGAAACTTTTTCAGCACCACATCCAATATCTAATCCCCTCCCTTGGATAATTGAAAGAAGAAGATTCTTTTCTCGGTGTTGATAATGAGGGAAGAGTAATCTTATATGTAGTTCTATCTTCCTTATGAAATTATTTCTATTTAAACTTTCTATAGCCCCACATAAAAAGCCAATTCCATAACCGGTATGTATTATAAAGAAAATAGCGGGGATAAGCAATAAATATTTAATATTTTTATTTTGAACTGC